>JACZSB010000012.1 GCA_022574435.1 Fidelibacterota bacterium | reverse complement strand
CCCATCGCCATGGACCAGGAGTTGCGCTTCGCCATCCGCGAAGGGGGCCATACCGTGGGCGCTGGCGTGGTTACAAAGGTGGTGGAATAATCCCCTGGCATGGGCAACAGCAAGCGCGATCTGGTTATTCTCGAGTGTGTGGACTGCAAACGGTCCCGGTACACTACCACCAAAAGCCGCCGGTTGCATCCGGAGCGGCTGGAGTATACCAAATACTGCCGGTGGTGCCGGGGACACACGGTCCACAAGGAAACTAAGTAGTTCTCTTCCGGATTAGGTGAGTAGCTCAATTGGTAGAGCACCGGTCTCCAAAACCGGGGGTTGCGGGTTCGATCCCTGCCTCACCTGCGAGGTCGGGTCGGTTGGCGAAGCAAACGGTAGGTTTTTCTATTAATAGGGGCTGGCGGCGAAGATGATCAAGAAGTTTCAAGAGTTTCTGCGGGGGGTCGAGTCCGAGATGAAGAAAGTTTCCTGGCCGACCTTTGAACAATTACGGGGTTCCACCGGTGTAGTGCTGGTGCTCTCCTTGATCCTGGTGATATTTTTATTCGTGGTGGATTTTGCCCTCTCCCGGATCGTCTCGGTGATTCTGTAGGCCCATGGCTTTTACCCAAATACCGGCGGAAATGGAGTGGTTCTCATTGCGGGTAATTTCCGGCAAGGAGAAAAAGGCCAAAGAGGCTATCCTTTACGAGGCCGGGGAAGCCGATCTCAATGACCACATCGGGGACGTTCTGGTTCCCTCGGAGAATGTAGTGGAGATGCGGGACGGTAAGAAACGGGTGCGCAACAAAGTTTTCTTTCCCGGTTACATCCTGATCTGCCTGAAGCTCACCAAAGAAATCCGTTACTTAGTTGAGAATGTGCCGGGTGTGATGAGTTTCGTCGGTCCCAAGGGTGAGCCGATCCCGTTGCGGGACGAGGAGATGGCCCGGATCCTGGGCGAAGTGGCGGGTAAAGAGGGCCGGGAGGTTATGGGCCAACAGTTCCGGGTGGGTGACCCCATGAAGGTGGTGGACGGGCCCTTCCTCGATTTCACCGGATTCATTGAAGAAGTCAACGCGGACAAGCAAAAGGTGAAGGTGACGGTTTCTATTTTCGGACGGCCCACTCCGGTGGAGCTGGATTACCGGCAGATCGAGTTGGAAAAATAGCACCGGCTATATTGTGTCAAAAAAAGTTATAGGGTTCATCAAATTACAATTGCCGGCCGGGCAGGCTTCACCGGCGCCTCCCGTAGGTCCGGCCTTGGGGCAGCAGGGCGTCAATATCATGGAGTTCTGCAAGGCCTATAATGCCCGCACCCAGGACCAGTCCGGGACGATCATTCCGGTTGAAATAACCGTTTATGCCGACCGGTCATTTTCCTTTATCATTAAAACCCCGCCGGCGGCGGTGCTGCTCCGTAAGGCCGCCAATGTGGAAAAAGGCTCCAGTGAGCCTAACCGCGAAAAGGTGGGACACGTGACGCGGGAGCAGGTGAGGGAAATCGCCAGGATAAAGATGCCGGACTTGAATGCCGGGTCCGAGGAGGCGGCCATGCAGATGATCAGCGGCACCGCCCGCAGTATGGGCATCGTGGTGGAGAACTGAGGCATGAGGCATGGCAAGCACTATCGCGCCGTCCTGGAGAAAATTGATCGCGAGCGCCATTACGATCTGGGCGAGGCGGTAGCTTTGATCAAGGACAACGCCGGGGCCAAGTTTGATGAAAGTGTGGAAGTTGCCATGAACCTGGGGGTGGACCCGCGCCATGCCGATCAGATGGTGCGGGGGACGGTGAACCTGCCCCATGGTACCGGCAAGACGGTGCGAGTACTGGTTTTTGCCAAGGGTGAACAATTATTGGAGGCTCAGGAAGCCGGCGCCGACTTTGCCGGCGGTGCGGAGCTGGTAGAGAAGGTCAAGGGTGGCTGGTTCGGATTCGATGTAGTGGTGGCTTCGCCGGATATGATGCGCGATGTGGGTAAGCTCGGGTCACTTCTGGGTCCACGCAAGCTCATGCCCAGCCCCAAAGCCGGCACCGTCACCAATGACATCGTCAAGACGGTGAAGGAATTGAAGGCGGGTAAAATCGAATTTCGGGTGGAGAAGAACGGTATCATCCACAGCGCTGTGGGCAAGGTTTCCTTCAGCGCCGAGCAGCTGCTGGAAAACCTGCAAGCAGTGGTAAAGGCGGTGATGCGGGCCAGGCCGGTGGCCTCCAAGGGGACCTACTTGAAAAATATGACTATATCGACCACCATGGGCCCCGGCGTTAAAATCGATAAATCTACATTTAACTAGAGAGCCGCCCAGAATGCCAGACGCACACAAAGCAGAGATAGTGGCTACCACCGCGGCCCGGATGCGAGCTGCCGCCGCTATTTATTTTACCGATTTTCGGGGGCTCTCCGCGCCCCAGGCCACCGAACTGCGGGCCAAGCTGCGGGAGGGCAATGTGGACTATATAGTGGTCAAAAAGACCCTATCACGTCTGGCGGCCAAGGAAGCGGGTTTGGCAGATATAGACGACTTCCTGGTAGGCCAGGTGGCCCTGGCTTTCACCGGTGGCGAACCGGCCGCCCCGGCCCGTATCCTGCGCGAATTCAGTCGGGAAAACGATGATGTGCCGGCCATTACGGGCATTATTTTGGAAGGCCAGTTTTTAGGGGCGGAGCGGGCCAAGGAATTGGCCAGCATGCCAAGCAAGGAGGTCCTGTTGGGCCGCCTGGTAGCCAACCTGGGCCAGCCCATGACCCGGTTAGTCGCCACCCTGAACAGCCCACTGGCAAAGCTGACACAATTGCTGGGCAGTCTCAAAGAGCAGAAAACTTCATGAAAACAAGAGGAGCATTTTAATGTCTACCCTTAATCGTAAAGACATCTTAGGCTACCTGGAAACCGCCAATATGTTGGAGATTTCCGGGCTGATCGAGGATATAGAAGAGAAATTTGGCGTGACCGCCGCCGCTCCAGTAGCAGTGGCTGCCGTGGCCGGTGCGGCCGGTGCGGAGGCTGTTGCTGAGGAACAGACCGAGTTCGATGTAGTACTGATTTCGTTTGGAGAGAAGAAAATCAACGTCATCAAGGTGGTCCGCGAGGTTACCTCTCTGGGCCTGAAAGAAGCCAAGGATGTAGTGGATAAAGCGCCCAACACTGTCAAGGAAGGGATCTCCAAGGCGGAAGCGGAAGAGTTAAAGGCCAAGCTGGAATCGGCCGGTGCCACGGTTGAGTTGAAATAGCTGGTTGCCGAACAGTCAGATTATTCTGCAACCAACCATCACCTAGTTTAAACAAGGCTTACCCAGGGAGGGCTTGAATTGCCTGTAAGTGCCACATCCACCCCCAAGCGTGATTCATTTACGCGCATTGATACCGTTGCTCAAATCCCAGATTTGTTGGCGATTCAAACCTTTTTTTACGAGGAATTCCTCCAGGATAAGGCCGGCTTGGGCCGACAAGAAAATAAAGGTCTGGAGGCTGTATTCCGCAGCATGTTCCCCGTGGAGGACAGCCATGGGAACTACGTTTTGGAGTACGTCAGCTATCATCTGGGGACCCCCAAGTACACTGTGCGGGAATGCCTGGATCGAGGCGTCAGTTTCACGGTGCCGCTGAAGGTGCGCCTGATTCTGCACATCACCGACGAACAGGACAAATCGGTCTATGCCCAGAGCATAGAGCAGGACGTCTTCTTCGGGAATGTACCCTACATGACCGACCGGGGCACCTTTATCATCAATGGCGCCGAGCGGATCATCGTCAGCCAGCTGCAGCGGTCGCCAGGGGTCTTTTTCGAAGAGAGCAAACACCCCAACGGCACCAGTATTTACCAGGCTAGGATCATTCCTTTTCGCGGCTCGTGGGTGGACTTCACCACCGATATCTACGATTGCATTTTCGCCATCATCGATCGCCGGCGCAAGTTCCCGGCCACACTGCTGCTCAGGGCCATTGGCTACGGCACCAATGAAGAGATTTTTCGGGCTTTCGGCCTGGTCCAAACGGTGAAATTGAAAAGTGTCAAGCCGTCCCAATTTGCCGGCCGAGTGCTGGCGGCCGATGTAGTCAACACTGAGACTGGGGAAGTGATTGCCGAAGCCGGCAGGACTCTAGAGAAGGAAGATCTGCCGCCCCTCAAGAAAGCCGGGGTAGTGGAAGTTTCAGTGCTGGTCCGGGGCCGGGAGCTCGAGGTGGAGATGCTGACGAACACTCTTAAGAAAGATCCCACCACCAATCATGAGGAGGCTCTGGCGCGGTTTTATCGAGACTTGCGAGCGGGTGACGCCCCCAGTATCGATGTGGCCCAGAAATTTGTGGAGCGCATGTTCTTCTCGCCGAAGAAATACGACCTGGGGCAGGTGGGGCGCTACCGGATCAATAAGAAGTTCAATCTCAATGCCCCCATAGAGAATCCAGTGCTGACACGGGAAGATTTCGTCGAAGCTCTTCGGTACCTGATATCGATGCGCAAAGGCGAGCGCACCCCGGATGACATCGACCATCTGGGCAACCGGCGGGTGCGGACCGTGGGTGAGCAGCTATCCAACCAGTTCACTATTGCCCTGAGCCGGATGCAGCGTACCATTCGGGAGCGTATGAGCACCCGGGAGGCGGAAAGCCTCACGCCCCAGGATCTGATTAATTCGCGGATAGTTACCTCCGTACTCAATGCTTTTTTCGGAACCAGCCAATTGTCCCAGTTTATGGACCAGACCAATCCGCTTTCGGAGATCACCCATAAGCGCAGAATATCATCGTTGGGACCGGGAGGCCTGACGCGGGAACGGGCCGGGTTTGAGGTGCGGGATGTGCACTATACGCACTACGGACGGCTGTGCCCCATCGAGACCCCTGAAGGTCCCAATATTGGTTTGATCAGTTCCCTGGCTACACATGCCCTGGTAAACAAACTGGGCTTTATCGAAACCCCTTATCGCCGGATCGAGCATAAGAACAATTCCTACAAGATAACCAAAAACATAGTCTATTTATCCGCCGACGATGAGGATCGGGTCTATATCGCCCAGTCCAGCGAGCCCCACGATGGTAAGCATTTCAAACGGGACCGGATACTGACCCGCAAGGGGGACACTTTCCCAATTGTGGCGCCCGAATCGGTGGACTATATGGATGTGGCCCCCAGCCAGATAGTGTCGGTGGCCGCTTCGCTGATCCCCTTCCTGGAGCATGACGACGCCAACCGCGCCCTGATGGGCTCCAATATGCAGCGGCAAAGCGTGCCGTTGCTCACACCGCGGCGACCGGTTGTAGGTACCGGGGTGGAGGCTCGGGTGGCCCACGATTCCCGCGCCGCCATCTATGCCGATATGGATGGGACGGTGGAAACGGTAGAGGCCACCTATATTACTGTGCGCAGTCCGGTGGACCGAGGTGACGTGACCCTCAGCGACACGGAGAACCTGCGTACTTACCACCTATACAAATTTTTGCGTACCAACCAGGACACCTGCATCAACCAAAAACCGTGCGTTCTCCCGGGACAGAAGGTCAAGCAGGGGGACCTGTTGGCCGATGGGTGCGCCACCGACGAGGGTGAACTGGCTCTAGGACGCAACCTGCTGGTGGCGTTCATGCCCTGGCTGGGCTACAATTTCGAAGACGCCATCGTTATTAACGAGCGGCTGCTCAAGGATGATGTGCTCACCTCTATCCATATCAAGGTAGCGGAGATGGAAGTGCGTGATACCAAGCGGGGCGCCGAGGAGCTTACCAATGAAATCCCCAACGTGAGCGAAGAGGCTACCAAGAACCTGGGGGAGAACGGCGTGGTTCGGGTGGGCGCAGAGATCCGGCCGGGTGATATCCTGGTGGGCAAAGTGACCCCCAAGGGTGAAACTGACCCCACTCCCGAAGAGAAGCTGCTGCGTGCAATTTTCGGCGAAAAGGCCGGCGATGTGAAGGATACCTCCAAGCGCTGCGACTCGGGTGTCCGGGGTACCGTCATTAAAACCCAGTTGTTTGAGCGCAAGAGCGCCCGCAGCCGGGTCGAGGACAAGAAGTCCATCGAGCAGCTTCAGGCCCAGGCCAAGCAGGACCGCATCGCCCTGTTGGAGAAGCGGAACGGGCTGATAACCAACCAAATGGTGGGACGGCTCTCGGGCGGAATCAGGGACCTGGCGGACAACCGCACCTTGATCAAAGCCAAGACCAAGCTTACCGAAAACAAGGTCACCAATCTGGACTTTGACCGGCTAAGTCTGAAGTCCGCCTGGGTGGACGATGACGGCCGCTGGAAGAAAATCCTGGAAATACTTGACGGCTACCGCCAGGGCCTCAGGGTGATCGAAGATACCCTGGAGCGGGGGATCTTCAAAATTCGCATCGGGGATGAATTGCAACCGGGGGTGATCAAGCTGGCCAAGGTCTACATCGCCAATAAGCGCAAGATTTCCGTCGGTGATAAAATGGCCGGGCGGCACGGGAACAAGGGGATCGTTTCGGTGATTGTGCCCGAAGAAGATATGCCCTTCATGGAGGACGGCACTCCGGTGGATATTATTCTCAACCCGTTAGGTGTCCCTTCACGCATGAATGTGGGGCAGTTATACGAGACAATGCTAGGTTGGGCCGGCCGGAAACTGGGCAAGTACTACGCCACACCGGTGTTCGACGGGGCCACCCAGGCAAATGTTCAAGAGGCTATGGCGGAGGCCGGAATCGATCCCACCGGTAAAGTTTACCTGCGGGACGGGCGCACCGGCCGTCTGACGGAAAACATGGTGACTGTGGGGGTGATCTATATGATGAAATTAAGCCATCAAGTGGATGACAAGATGCACGCCCGCTCCACTGGCCCCTACTCACTGATCACACAGCAACCGTTGGGCGGCAAAGCCCAATTCGGCGGACAGCGGTTCGGTGAAATGGAGGTCTGGGCATTAGAGGCCTATGGAGCGGCTTATACCCTCCAGGAACTGCTGACGGTCAAATCTGACGATGTGGACGGCCGATCGCGGTTGTACAACAACCTGGTGAAAGGTGAAAATGCGCCTGAACCGGGCATGCCTGAGTCCTTCAATGTACTATTGAAGGAGCTGCAAGGATTGGGACTTAACGTAACCTTAGGATAGGCAGGGAGAGCAAGTGGTTTATATCAAACCGCAACCAAAATCCTCCAGGCAGGATATCAAGTCCATTACACTGAGCTTGATGAGTCCTGAAATGATTCTCAACCAATCGTACGGTGAGGTGTTGAAGCCTGAGACTATCAACTACCGCTCCTACAAACCTGAGAAGGACGGCCTGTTCTGCGAGCGGATCTTCGGACCGGTCAAGGATTGGGAATGCCATTGCGGCAAGTACAAGCGGATACGCTATCGGGGCATAATCTGTGACCGTTGCGGCGTGGAGGTAACGCGCAAGAAAGTGCGGCGGGAGCGGGTAGGACATATCCAACTGGCCGTGCCGGTGTCACATATCTGGTACCTCAAGTCCATACCCAGCAAACTCAGCTACCTGCTGGGCTATTCCACCAAGAACCTTGAAAAGATCATCTATTATGAGAATTACGTGATCTTAAATACGGGTCTGTCCGGCAAAGAGAACGGCGAGCTCGTCGATGAACTGGAATATATATCCCTGGCGGATGAATTCGGAAAATCTACGGTTAGCGATGAGGACCGTGAGGCGGGCAACTACTTCCAGGCCTTGATGGGCGGCGATGCACTAAAGGGTATGCTTGGGCGGCTGGACATTCCGAAGCTGATAGACGAACTCACTGAGGTGGCCAATAACTCCAAGTCAGTGGGCAAGGCTGAGGATGCCCTGAAACGGCTGCGGGTGCTACGCAAGTTTGATCCCCGTATTGAGCGCTCGGTACCCAACAAGGCGGAGTGGATGATCCTGACGGTGCTGCCGGTCATCCCGCCGGAATTACGGCCGCTGGTACCGTTGGAAGGGGGCCGCTTCGCCGCTTCGGACTTAAACGACTTATACCGCCGGATAATCATCCGCAACAACCGGCTCAAGCAGCTGCTGGATATCAAGGCCCCGGATGTGATCCTGCGCAACGAAAAGCGCATGTTGCAGGAGGCGGTGGACAGCCTTTTTGATAATTCCCGTCGAGGCACCGCGGTGCGCAGCGGTACCCGGCGACCACTCAAATCGCTTAGCGACATGCTGCGGGGCAAGCAGGGCCGTTTCCGTCAGAATCTGCTCGGCAAGCGGGTGGATTATTCCGGTCGCTCAGTGATCGTGGTGGGACCGGAGCTGAAGCTGCACCAGTGCGGACTGCCCAAAGAGATGGCCATGGAGCTTTACAAACCGCTGATCATTCGCGAGCTGATGTTGCGGGGCATGGCCAAGACCCCGCGGGGCGCTAAAATCATGGTGGAGCAGAAATCTCCGGATGTGCTGAAGGTCCTGGATTACGTGGTGCGGGACCACCCGGTGCTGCTGAACCGGGCTCCCACCTTGCACCGGCTGGGTATCCAGGCCTTCCAGCCGGTACTGGTCGATGGTCGCGCCATCAAGTTGCATCCCTTAGTCACGGCGGCATTTAATGCTGACTTTGACGGCGACCAGATGGCCGTGCACATACCGCTGTCGGCCCGGGCTAAGATGGAATCGTGGGTACTGATGCTCTCCAGCCACAATATTCTTCATCCGGCGCACGGCAACCCGGTGGCTATCCCCTCGCAGGACATGGTTCTTGGTTTCTACTACATGACCCGCAGTAAAAAAGGGGCGCTGGGCGAGGGCACCAGCTTCCATTCCTTTGACGAAGCGCAGTTAGCCTGGGAGAACGGTGCGGTGGACCTGCATGCCATCGTCAACCTGAGGTTAAAGAAAGTGTGGCACCGGGACACCACCGTGGGTCGCATCATCTTCAACTCAACGGTGCCTGAAGGACTGGGTTATTTCGACGAGCTGATTACCAAGAAAAGCCTGGAACGGATTGTGGGCGAGTGTTTCCAAGAATTGGGCAACTACATTACGGTGAAGTTCCTGGATCGGCTCAAGGATATGGGATTCGATTTCGCCACTCGCAGCGGGGCTTCCATCTCCATCTCAGACATCCTGATACCGGAGGAGAAACCCGAGCTGATCCGTAATGCCGCCAAGGAAGTGGCCGATGTCCAGGACAAATATGACCGGCAGATTCTCACCGAGGGTGAACGATATAACAAAGTGATCGATATCTGGACGCACGCCACCAATGCCATAGCCGCGAAGATGATGAGCCGTTTGGAGGAAGACCAGGATGGATTTAATCCGGTCTTTATGATGGCGGACTCCGGCGCCCGTGGCAGCCAGGACCAGATCAAGCAGCTGGCCGGCATGCGGGGATTAATGGCTAAACCCCAGAAGAGCCTGACCGGTACCAAGGATGAGATCATCGAGAATCCCATCACCTCCAATTTCAAGGAGGGGCTGAGCGTACTGGAATACTTTATCTCGACTCACGGCGCACGCAAGGGGCTGGCTGATACGGCGCTGAAGACCGCCGATGCCGGTTATCTCACCCGCCGGCTAGTGGACGTTGCGCAAGATGTGGTCATCAATCTACAGGACTGTGGCACCATTCAGGGTGAGACCATCACCGATTTAAAGGACGGTGAAGAGATCGTTGAGCCGTTGGAAGACCGGATCATCGGGCGAGTTATCTTAGAGGAAGTGCGCCATCCCGATACCGGGAAAGTGTTGGTCAAGGCCGGAATGTTGGTGGACCGCGACGTGGGTAAGAAGATTTCCGATGCCGGTGTGCAGGCCGTTCGCATGCGCTCAGTGCTCACTTGCGAGGCCGAGTACGGGTTATGCGCCACCTGCTATGGCACCAATCTGGCCACCGGCCGCTGGGTAAGCGAAGGCGATGCGGTAGGCATCATCGCCGCCCAATCCATCGGCGAACCGGGGACCCAGTTGACACTGCGGACCTTCCACATCGGCGGTACCGCCTCCCGGGTGATCGAGCAGTCTGAAATGCCCACCAAGAAGGCCGGTAAAATTCAGTTCTCGCCCAACTTCGATATCGCGGAAATACAGGATGAGACCCACGGCCTGGTGCGGGTGGTACTGGTGCGGAATGGTAAAATTGATGTGATGGACGAAAACAACCGGGTGCTCTCCAACTTTACCGTGCCTTACGGCGCCCGCCTGCAGGTCGAGGATGGCCAGGATGTGGAAGTTGGTGAAACCCTATTCGCCTGGGACCCGTATACCGATGTCATCCTGGCCCGGCGTAGCGGACAGGTCCGTTTCGTGGACATGATCGAGAACGAGACTTACGTCGAGGAGGCGGTCGAGGGGGGCAAGAAACGGAAGGTGATCGTCGAATCCAAGAATCGCAACTTAAGTCCGCATATCGAAATTATCGATGATCAAGGCGGCGTAATTACGGGGGGCGGTTCGGTCCTTCCGGTAAAATCCAACTTGATGGTGCGCAACGGCGTCAACGTGGGAGCCGGGCAGGTATTGGTCAAGATTTCTCGGGAGATCGGAAAAACCAGGGATATCACCGGAGGTCTGCCGCGCGTGGCGGAACTGTTCGAGGCCCGCCAGCCGTCCAATCCGGCCGTGGTTTCAGAAATTGACGGCCAGGTGGAATTCGGCAAGACTCGGCGGGGGATAAGGGAGATTATCGTCCGGAGCGCTGACGACTCCAAAATGAAATATAACATTCCCTATGGTAAGCACGTGATCGTGCACGAAGGCGACATGGTCCGCTCGGGTGACCGGTTGTGTGACGGCTCAGTGGCCCCCCAGGATATCCTGAAGATCGGCGGCCCGGCCCGGGTGCAGGAATACCTGGTGAATGAGATCCAGGAAGTATATCGCCTCCAGGGGGTGCGCATTAACGACAAGCACATCGAGGTGATCGTGCGGCAGATGATGCAGCGAGTGAAAATCGATGACCCGGGAGACAACAACTTCTTGCGTGGGGACCGGATGAACCGATTTGTGGTCCGCCGGAGTAATGACGCGCTGCTCAAGCAGGTGGTGATAACCAAATCCGGCGATTCCGAATTGGTGGAAGGACGGATCTACGCCAAGGCAGAGGTCAAGGATATAAATGCCGACCTAAAGACGGCAGGCTCGAAAACGGCCAAATCGAGGGCCGCCCGGCCGGCCACTTTCTTACCGTTGCTCCTGGGTATTACCCGGGCGTCGCTGAATACCGAAAGTTTCATCTCAGCCGCTTCCTTCCAGGAAACAACCAGAGTATTGACGGATGCCGCCGTGGAGGGTAAAACCGATTATCTCCGCGGTCTCAAGGAGAACATTGTAATGGGCCGGCTGATTCCGGCCGGCACCGGCATGGCCCGCTATCGCAAGCTGCTGGTGGTCAATCCGGATCCCGAACCGGAACCGGTGGAACCGGATGAAGATGAATCCCGCGCGCCCCTAACCCCGTTTGCTGATATTTGACCTGCTGGCTCGAGCATAATCAATATATAAAAGCAACCTTAAGTTCGTTGACATGCTGAAGGTCGGCGAATTAAGTTGCGAGGCTGCATTCAAAGGTATATTGGGAGGATAGTTGCCGACTCTAAATCAGCTAGTCCGCAAGGGACGAAAACGGGTGGTGAAGCGAAAAGCTACGCCGGCCCTGCGCGGCAATCCGCAAAAGCGCGGGGTATGTACCCGGGTGTATACCACTACGCCCAAGAAACCCAATTCGGCCTTGCGAAAAGTGGCCCGGGTGCGGCTGACCAACGGTATTGAAGTGACCGCCTATATTCCCGGAGAGGGCCATAACTTGCAGGAACACTCTATTGTTTTGATTGAAGGCGGACGGGTAAAGGATTTGCCGGGCGTGAGATATCATATTATTCGCGGAGTGCTGGATACGGCCGGGGTCGAGGGCCGCCGTACCAGCCGTTCGCGCTACGGCGCAAAGCGACCCCAGAGTTAATTATGGCCAGGAGGCGCAGACCGGAATCACGAGTTATTCAACCGGACCCGATTTATAACGATGTAGTGGTGGCAAAATTCATCAACAACCTGATGTTCAAGGGCAATAAGCCGGTGGCCGAGTCCATTTTCTATACCGCCCTGGAAAATATCAAAGCTAAAGCCAAAGTGGACGGGCTGGAGACTTTCAAGCAGGCGCTGGAGAATGTGGGACCGCGGCTGGAAGTCAAATCAAAACGGATCGGCGGATCGACTTACCAGGTGCCCCGGGAGGTCAGTAGCCGCCGGCGACAGGCCCTAGCCATGCGCTGGCTGATATCATTTGCTCGCAAACGGGGTGGTAAAACCATGACTGACCGGCTGGCGGCCGAACTGATTGCGGCGGCCAACCAAGACGGTGGCGCAGTCAAGAAGAAAGAAGATACTCATCGAATGGCGGAGGCCAACAAAGCCTTTGCCCACTTCAGATAATCACGCCAGAATTACATCCAGTTGACCAGTGGAAAAAACAGACCTAAAGCATGTTCGCAACATCGGCATAATGGCCCACATTGATGCCGGCAAAACCACTACGACCGAGCGGATCCTGTTCTACACGGGCCGGGTTCATCGGCTGGGTGAAGTTCACGATGGCGCTGCAACCATGGATTGGATGGCCCAGGAGAAGGAGCGGGGGATTACCATCACCTCCGCCGCCACCACGACCTTCTGGGGTGACACCCGCATTAATATTATCGATACCCCCGGTCACGTCGATTTCACTATGGAGGTGGAGCGCTCACTGCGGGTCCTAGATGGGGCCATCGCGGTTTTTTGTGCCGTGGGCGGTGTGGAGCCGCAGTCGGAGACGGTCTGGCGCCAGGCCGATAAATACGGCGTGCCCCGGATCGCTTTCGTCAACAAAATGGACCGGATAGGCGCTGATTTCTACCACGTCCGGGAGATGATCAAGAAGCGCCTGGGAACCAATCCGGTACCCATTGTGCTGCCTATCGGTGCCGGGGACCTGTTCACCGGTCTTATCGATCTGGTGAGCATGCGGGCCATCCTCTACGTGGATGAGCACGGCGTCCACTTCGAGTACGGCGATATACCCTCTGACATGGAAGAGGACGTTCAGAAATGGCGCCTGCACTTGCTGGAGGAAATCGCCAGCTACGATGAGACTTTGATGGAAAAATATCTTGATGGGCAGGCCCTGACCGGCGACGAAATTCGGGTGGCCATCCGGCGGGCCTGCATCGACGGCTCCATGATCCCCACCCTGTGCGGATCCGCATTCAAGAACAAGGGCATCCAGCGGCTGTTGGACGCGGTGGTGGACTACCTGCCATCGCCCTTAGACGTGGGCCCCGTGGAGGGCTTTGACGCCAACGGCCGCGACGTAATCACCCGGGAACCGAGGGACGATGCCCCCTTCGCGGCCCTGGCATTCAAAATTATGACCGATCCTTATGTTGGCCGGCTGACATTTTTCCGGGTCTACTCAGGCCAGGTCAAGACCGGTGATTTTGTGCTGAATGTGAATACCGGCAAGAAAGAACGCGTGGGGCGCCTGATGCTGATGCACGCCGACAAGCGCGAGGAGCGCAAGCAGGTTAGCGCCGGAGAGATCGCCGCCATGGTAGGCCTAAAAAATACCCGCACCGGCGATACACTGGCCGACATTAAATCGCCGATCTTGCTTGAAAAAATGGATTTCCCCACGCCGGTGATCCACGTCGCGGTTGAGCCGGCCTCAAAAGCCGATAGTGATGCCATGGGTGTGGGCTTGGCTAAGTTGGCTGAGGAAGATCCCACCTTCAAGGTACACAATGACGAGGAAACCGGTCAGACTATTATCGCCGGTATGGGGGAGTTACACCTGGAAATTCTGGTGGAGCGGCTCAGGCGGGAGTTCAATGTCCACGCCAAGACCGGCGCACCCCAGGTGGCCTATAAAGAGAGCATAACCAGCGAGGCCCAAGGCGAGGGACGGTTCGTGCGCCAGTCGGGTGGGCACGGCCAGTACGGCCATTGCAATGTGCGGGTGCGGCCCAATGAACCGGGTGAGGGCTATCTTTTCATCGAAAAGATCAAGGGCGGTGTAATTCCCCGGGAATACATCAGTGCTGTGGATACCGGCATTCAAGAGGCTTTGAAGAACGGTATCTTGGCGGGGTACCCAATGGAAGATGTGGTGGTGGAACTTTATGATGGCTCGTATCACGATGTTGACTCATCGGAGATCGCCTTCCGGGTGGCCGGATCAATGGCGGTCAAAGAGGCGGTCCGGCGGGCTGATCCGGTGCTGCTGGAACCTATGATGGCGGTGGAGGTGGTCGTGGCCGAGGACTACCTGGGCGATGTCATGGGCGATCTGACCAGCCGTCGAGGGCACATTAAAGGGATGGAGAAACGCAAGGACGCTCAGGTAGTCAATGCCGAGATCCCGCTATCGGAGATGTTCGGCTATGCCACCGACCTGCGTTCCCTGACGCAGGGACGGGCCATATTTACCATGCAGTTTTCGCACCACGCGGCCGTGCCGGCCTCAGTGAAAGAACGGATCATGGAACGGGTGCACGGCAAAATTGAAGCATAGTTTTTAGGAAAGGGCTTTACCACACATGGCGAAGGAAAAATATATCCGCAACAAGCCGCACGTGAACGTGGGTACCATCGGTCACGTGGACCACGGCAAGACCACCTTGACGGCGGCCATCACGCACGTCCTGAGCCAGCGCGGCCTGGCCCAGACCATGTCGTTCGACGACATCGACAACGCCCCTGAGGAGCGCGAGCGGGGCATCACCATCCAGACGGCGCACGTGGAGTACGAGACCGACAAGCGGCACTATGCCCATGTGGACTGCCCCGGACATGCGGACTACATCAAAAATATGATCACCGGCGCGGCCCAGATGGACGGCGCGATCCTGGTGGTGAGCGCTGCCGACGGCCCCATGCCCCAGACCCGTGAGCACGTGCTGCTGGCTCGCCAGGTGAACGTGCCCTCCATGGTGGTGTTCATGAACAAGGTCGACCAGGTGGACGACGAGGAGTTGTTGGAGCTGGTGGAGGTGGAGTTGCGCGACCTGCTGAACGAGTACGATTTTCCCGGCGACGACACCCCCATCATCCGGGGCTCGGCCTTAAAAGCACTCAGCAGCGACGGCACCGGTCCGGACGTGGAGTGCATTACCCAGTTACTCGATGCCGTGGACAATTTCATCCCGATACCCAAGCGGGCCATCGACAAGCCGTTTTTGATGCCGGTGGAGGACGTATTCTCCATCACCGGCCGCGGCACGGTGGGCACGGGGCGCATCGAGCAGGGTGTGATCAAGGTGGGCGACGAGGTGGAATTGGTGGGGCTGGGGGCCGATGAGAAGACGGTGGTGACCGGTGTGGAGATGTTCCGCAAGTTGCTCGATTCGGGCGAGGCGGGCGACAATGTGGGGCTGCTGCTGCGAGGGGTGGACAAGGAATTTCTGCGCCGGGGGATGGTGGCTGCCAAGCCCGGCTCCATCACGCCGCACACCAAGTTTAAGGCCGAGGTATACGTGCTCAAGAAGGAGGAGGGCGGCCGTCACACGCCATTTTTCAACGGCTACCGTCCCCAGTTTTATTTCCGTACCACCGACGTGACCGGTTCGGTGCAGTTGCCCGCGGGGGTGGAGATGGTGATGCCCGGCGATAACGTAAACATCGACGTGGAGCTCATAATGCCCATCGCCATGGACCAGGAGTTGCGCTTCGCCATTCGCGAAGGGGGCCATACCGTGGGCGCGGGCGTCGTTACACAGGTGGTTGAATAAATCGTGAGGTATGGGGGCTAAAATGGCCGGTCAAAAGATTAGAATCAGTCTGAAGGCTTACGACCACATTCTGCTGGACAAGTCCAGCGAGAAGATCGTGCGCACGGCCAAGAACACCGGGGCCCTGGTTTCCGGCCCCATACCGTTGCCTACCCAGCGGACTATTTATACTGTGAACCGGTCGCCGCACGTGGACAAGAAATCACGGGAGCAGTTTCAGACCAAGGTGCACAAGCGGATCATCGATATCCATAATTCCACAACCAAAACGGTGGACGCGCTGATGAAGCTCGACCTGCCCGCCGGCGTCGACGTTGAGATCCGGGCTTGATCATGGACTCCATAATCGGCACAAAAGTTGGGATGACCAGGATTTTTGATGAGCGCGGCCGCGATCTGCCGGTGACGGTGATCACTGCCGGCCCCTGTATCGTCTGCCAGGTGAAAACCGGCGAAACCGACGGCTACCGGGCGGTGCAGTTAGCATTTGGCGAGCGCAAAGAAAGCAAAACGTCCCGGCCGCTAATGGGTCACTTCAAGAAGGCGGGAATCAATCCGGCCCGGGTGCTGCGCGAATTCCGCACCGACGCCGAGCATCAGGTAGGCGACGTGATCACCGTGGATATCTTTCAAGTTGGGGACCGGGTGAAAGTTGTGGGTACCACCAAGGGCAAGGGCTTTACCGGGGTGATGAAGCGCCACGGGTTCCACGGCGGCCGGGCCTCCCACGGCAAGAAGGACCAACTGCGGGCCGGGGGGTCAGTGGGCGCCAGTTCCGATCCGTCCCGGGTGTTTCCGGGACTTAAAATGGCCGGCCACAGCGGCGCTGCCCGTTTCACGGCGCGGAACCTCAAAGTAGTTAAGATATTGCCCGATTCGAATCAGATTTTAGTGTTGGGAGCGGTACCGGGTCCCCCCAACGGCACAGTGTACGTGACCAGGCAAGTATGAAACTAGACATTCGCAATTTTGACGGTTCTCCGGCCGGCAAGCAGATTGACTTGAAGAAGGAGGTGTTCGGGATCGAGCCTCACCAGACGTCGATCCACGCGGCCGTAAGAGTCGAGTTGGCTAACCGCCGCCAGGGTACCGCCTCCACCAAAAACCGGGGCGAGGTGCGCGGTAGCGGCGTCAAGCTGTTCCGCCAGAAAGGCACCGGCCGGGCCCGTGTGGGGGATGCCGGCAGTCCGATCCGGACCGGAGGCGGGGTGGCCTTCGGACCTAAACCGCGCGACTACCTGATGCGAATTAACCGCAAAGTCAAGGCCTTGGCCCGTCGGTCGATGTTGTCGGTTATGGCCCAGGAAAAGCGGATAGTGGTGGTGGAGCAGTTCGACCTGGACGCGCCCCGGACCCGTGAGATGCACGCCGCCCTGGAGGCGCTGGGGCTAAAGGGCCGGCGGTTAATGATCCTGGCCGGTGAGCCCAACCGTAACCTGTGGCTGTCCAGCCGGAATTTGCCCGGTGTGCGGGTCAAGGCAGCGGCGGAGGTGTCCACTAACGATCTGTGGTCCAGCGACTACCTGTTGATAGACCGCGAGGGCGTCAAACAGTTGCAGGCGGCCTTGAGCAAATAATATGACGCTGAAGACTTATATCATCCAAAGACCGATCCTCACCGAGAAAATGAGTCGTCTGGAGGCATCGGAACGGAAGTACGGCTTTGTGGTCCATCCCGCTGCCAACAAGCACGAGATCAAGGCGGCGGTAGAGGCCAAATTCGAAGTCACCGTGGAGAAGGTAGCCACCCAGAACCGCCGGGGCAAGACCAAGGGGATGACCATGCGCAGCAATGGCCGGGCCCTGCGGACCATGGGGCGGCGCTCAAACTGGAAGCGGGCGATAGTTACCTTAAAAGAGGGCGACAAGATCGACTTCTTTGAGGTTGAGGGCGGCGGCTAAGCATGCCTACCCGGCTTATAAGACCCCAAACTCCCGGCCAGCGCTTTATGTCGGTATCCACATTCGAGGAGCTGACTACCGACAGTCCGGAGAAATCGCTTACCGAGGCCTTACGGAAAACGGGCGGCCGCAACAACCATGGCCGCATCACCATGCGCCATCGGGGGGGCGGTCATCGGCGGCGTTACCGGATCATCGACTTTAAGCGCAACAAGTACGACATTGCAGGAACAGTGCGCACTATCGAGTACGACCCGAACCGCTCGTGCCGCATCGCCCTTATTTTTTACCCTGACGGCGATAAGCGTTACATTCTGGCGCCCGACGGCCTGAAGGTGGGGGACGAGATCATCGCCTCCCGTAGCCGGACTCCGCTCCGGGCGGGCAATGCCATGCCGTTGTCGGAAGTGCCGGCCGGGTTGATGGTGCACAATGTGGAGATGAAGCCCGGTAAGGGCGGGCAACTGGCCCGTAGCGCCGGAGCAGCGGCCCGTCTCATGGCCAAGGAGGGCGGCATGGTTACTCTGAAACTGCCCTCGGGCGAAGTGCGGTTGATTCCGGAGGCCTGTATGGCCACCGTGGGAGAAGTGGGCAATAAGAGTCACGAAAACATTAAAATCGGCAAAGCGGGCCGCTCGCGCTGGATGGGTCGCCGACCCAAAGTACGGGGAGTGGCCATGAACCCGGTGGACCATCCCATGGGTGGCGGGGAAGGGCGCTCGTCAGGGGGACGGCAGCCGGTTTCGCCTAACGGGATTCCTTCCAAGGGGTTTAAAACCAGGAAGAAAAAGCATCCCTCTGACCGCTATATCATCAAGCGAAGGTCTTAGAAATGCCGCGTTCAGTGAAAAAAGGTCCCTATGTTTCTGAGAATCTGGTACTGAAAATAGAAGCGTTGAACCGTTCGAAGAAAAAGATGGTGATCAAAACCTGGGCCCGGCGCTCCACTATCACGCCGGATTTTGTGGGCCACACATTTGCCGTCCATAACGGCAACAAATTTATCCCGGTATTTATCTCCGAGAACATGGTGGGCCACAAGTTGGGCGAGTTTTCGCCGACCCGCATCTTTCGCGGCCACCCAGAACGGAAGAAGGGCGCCTAGCGATGGAAAAGATCGCCCGCGCGCGTTTTCTGCATCAGTCGCCCCGGAAGATAAACCGGGTACTGCATATGGTCAGGGGGGAGGATGTGAACAAGGCCTTGAACGTGCTGCATTTCTCGCCCACCAAGGCCTCGGTGTTTGTGGAAAAGACGCTGCGTTCCGCTATCGCCAATATGATGAACGCCCCCGATGCCAAGGAAGTTGACGTGGATAACTTGTATGTCAAGTTGGCTGTAGTGGATGGTGGGGCCACATTAAAACGGTGGCGGGCCCGGGCCATGGGTCGTGCCAATCGAATCTTGAAGCGTACCAGCCACCTCACATTGGTGGTGGCCGAAAAGGACTTCCCAGGGAAGGCCGGAGAGTAAATTTTGGGACAGAAAACACATCCGATCGGTTTCCGGCTGGGCATCAATAAACCGTGGCTGTCCACCTGGTTTGAGAGCGGCTCTTTCGCCGAAAAGCTTCATGAAGATTTCATTCTAAGGCGGTACATCAACCATCGATTGGCCAATGCCGGTATCTCGCGGATTGAAATCAGCCGGACTGCAAAAAAGGTGACACTCACAATTCATACCAGCCGTCCGGGCATTGTGATCGGTCGGGGAGGTGAGGAAGTTGAGCGTCTGCGCAGCGAGATTCGCCGGCTGTTGGGGCAGGAGGTGCAGCTCAACGTCAGCGAAGTGAAACGGCCGGAACTCGATGCGCGGCTGGTGGGTGAGAGCATTGCGCAGCAGTTACTTAAGAAAATTTCATTCAGGCGGGCCGCCAAGAAATCGATCCAGGCTACCATGCGGATGGGCGCTGAGGGGATCAGGATCTGTTTGTCGGGCCGTCTGGGCGGGTCGGAGATGAGCCGCACCGAGACCTTCCGCGAAGGCCGGGTACCGCTGCATACCATCCGGGCCGACATCGATTATGCCGTGGTGGAAGCCAAAACCACCTACGGTACGATCGGTGTAAAAGTTTGGATCTGCAACGGCGAGGCCCCCATTAAATCGTCCGCCCGCAGCTGAGGAATCATGTTAGCGCCCAAGAAGGTAAAATACCGCAAGCCGCACCGGGGCCACCGTCGGGGGATGGCTACCCGGGGGAACCACGTGGCTTTCGGCACATTTGGGCTGAAGGCCATGGAGAACGGTTGGATCACCAGCCGCCAGATTGAATCGGCCCGGGTCGCTATCACCCGCAAGATCCGCAAATTCGGCCGCATGTGGATCAGGATCTTTCCTGACAAGGCTATCACTCAGAAGCCGGCCGAGACCCGGATGGGCAAAGGCAAGGGTTCACCAGAGTATTGGATCTGTGTGGTAAAGCCGGGGCGGATATTATTTGAGGTAGAGGGGGTGGACGAGGAGCTGGCAGCCGAGGCTTTCCGTCTCTGTTCCCATAAGCTGCCGATAAAAACCAGGCTGGTTAAACGGAGGGAGATCTAAAAATGATCAGCGATGATCTCCTTTCCTTTTCAGTGGGTGATTTACAGCAGCAGCTGCTGGAAAAACAGGAGGAGCTTACCAATTTGCGATTCCAGCAGGCGTTGCAACAGCTGGAGCATTCTCACCGGATGCCCGTTACACGACGGGAAATCGCCAGGATCAAGACCCTCCTGCGGGAATACGAGCTGGGGCGTCGAGAATTGAAGGAAGAAGAATAGATGTCCCCAATTGATACCAATCGACAAAAATTGAGGGGGATGGTGGTCCAGGCCAAGATGGATAAGACCGCCGTGGTGCTGGTGACCCGCAAATTCCCTCATCCGGTCTATCGAAAATATGTCACCCGGACGAAAAAGTACTACGTGCACGATGAGCAGAACATCTGTAATCCCGGAGATGAGGTAATCATCGTGGCCACCCGGCCGTTGAGCCGCACGAAGCGTTGGCGGCTGCTGGAAATTGTCAGGCAGGCCACCGTAGTTGAGGGGTTGGCATGATCCAGCAGGAATCGAGGTTACGGGTGGCTGACAATACCGGCGCCAAGGAGGTGCTATGCATCCGGGTACTGGGCGGCAGCCATCACCGTTATGCCAGTGTCGGGGACCTGATCGTGGTGACCGTCAAATCGGCTATTCCGGGCGGGATGGTCAAGAAGGGCGAGGTTACTCGGGCGGTGGTGGTGCGCACCAGGAAGGAAGTGCGTCGCAAGGACGGCTCCTATATACGCTTTGACGAGAACGCCGCCGTGCTGCTCAATGCCCAGTCTGAGCCGATGGGCACGCGGGTGTTTGGCCCGGTGGCCCGGGAGTTACGGGAGAAGCGATACATGAAGATCATTTCGCTGGCGCCGGAGGTGATCTAAA
>JACZSB010000198.1 GCA_022574435.1 Fidelibacterota bacterium | reverse complement strand
TGTAATTGCCCATAAGTCGATTCAACTGCGTGACGTACCAGGGAGCGGGTAATCCCAGGGCCAGAGATACTTCATGGGATCATGTTACAAATAGCCACTGGGCGCGCCCCTATGATCCGACACTATCGGTAACGATACCTAGGTTGTTGTCAGAAGCAATGAATAAAAGTGCGGGGCCTAAGCGACCTGTTCAGTGTTGTCTATCCGGCCATATTACCGGTATAGCCCGCTTACTGGCAGCGGCTGATAAAACAAAGCCCCACCCTGCTAATCAGGGTGGGGCCTTGGGAAATAATCTGTGAATTAGTTACTGCTTGGTAAAAGTAAAAACCCACCACAATTCAGGCATGTCAAAATCAGGATCCGCCGCCTCGTACAATGTGAAAGTCAGGGTATTGCCTGATATTGCATAAGACCGTACTTCAGTTTCACCACCTGCGGTCTTGGTGATCTCAGTGGCGGTTGCGCTATATGTCCAGGTGTTTGTTTCAGTACTATTCTCTCGAACGGTCACATCCTTTCCGGTTCCGTCTGAATTGAATGTGAAAACCGAATTACCGACAAATGCGGTCAAATCGTCAGAGGAATCAGCACTTGCAACGCTCGAACCATAATAGATTATCATATTGGTCATTTTCCAGGAACCGACCAAGGCATCCTGCGGGTCCGGATCGTCGCCGTTATCGTCACAGCCTACCATCGTAAACATGGCTGCAACTGTCAGCATAGCCATCACATTGAACAACTTTTTACTTTGATTCATTATACACACCCCTTTATTTGATAACCTTTTCAGACACAGCCACTACTGCCCGTATCGAAAAGCTCCGAATGTTTGATGATTGCGTTTAGTTAAGCACCGCAGCAGTTTAACATCTAAACTCTATAAGGTCAAAGCCTTCCAAACATTTAGGGCTAAAATGAAAGAGAGGCAACTTGCGTAGCAAAGTTTTAATTCATGCCTCATTGAAGTGTCATCCCCTTGATCATTTACTGCCGGTCCGAATCAACATACTTCCGCTGTGGCCTCCGCTAAATAATCCGGACCACTCCCGCTGATTTCTTGTCGTCCATTTTTCAGACTCCTCTGCTGGGCGTTCAATTTAGTATAAGTGTCTCCTAATTCTAAGTCCACTTTGGTCCACATTACTATAAACCAAAACATGCCCGGCGCAGGGCCTGCCATCCGGCACATTTCTGAAGGTCGATGGGCCCTAAGTTTGCGATCAGAGGTCGAACATAGACCCCATTTATCAGCTATGTAGCCTGGGGTAGCCCTGTGCGCTGCCTGAATGCGGTTTACTAAAATGTATAGCCACCACCAGATGATCGGGTTATGGTCTGCCAAGCCGGCGCCCGCCGCATATAAAGCGTGGCCGCTAGGAACTTTAATTATAAATTAGGCGAACGGCTTTAGCGCGTACGGGGTAGCTGAATGAATCGGGCAGCAGGTTAACTGGTATTGACTGGGTATGCTAAAACTAGACCACCGAATTATTATACTGTACCTGATTTCCCTGCTGCTATCAGGCCCTTCAATACTGCCCGCCGAAAATGCTGCCGTCTTCCATACGCTCAATTTAGCCGGCGATATTCAATTCAACCTAAATCGCAATGAATTCCATAACTACTGGCGACCGGGAAAGGGGCTGGGCGCAGAAATTGAGACCACCTATTATGTAGGCCATCTTATAGCTGGCTCGCAGATCATATCCTACCTGGGCCGCTCAGATTATCCTGCTTTTAAGGGTCTATTCGTGTATGCGGGCTGGGGGCTGGCTAAGCCCCTCGGTCGCAACAGCAGAGTGAGCAGCGCAATTTTGCTGGGGAATGAACTCATGCTGTTCGAAATCGGACCTGGGGAAGTGCGAGAATCTGAGTTGCAGATGGGGCTGTCTGTGAAAGCGACAACAAGCCTTAATGGCAGGCTGGCGGCGCATGTGACCTATAGCCGGTTGCTGTTATTAACCCACCGGCGAATTGTGCGGGATTTTGTTGGACTGGGGCTCGATTACACCATGAAAACGCCGCAGTGGCTACAAAATTTATTACGCTGAAGCGGCCTCTGGAGGTCACTGTGATTATTCTGGCCCTCGGGTCCGCTCTGGCGGGCCAGAGGGCAGATGATGCTATCATTATCAAACAGACCCTCTCGGCCCAGCTGATCCGGCAGGCCGGCGTCACCAGCCTGGCGGACCTGTTGGCGCTGGCCGATGATTGGCGCCTCACTTCGGTGGACGGTTTCTCATGGCAGGCCAGCCCTAACGGCCTATCAAGTTTCACCAACCAATCCTGGCTGGTGCTAATCAACGGCCAGAGGATAGACTATGGAGCTCTAGGCACTTTCCATCTGAACCTCTTACCCGTCTCGCCGGCCGTAATCGATTCGATCGAAATCTTGAGTCTCCCGGTGCTTTATGAGGGCCAATTCGCCGATAAGGGGCTCATCCATATTTATACCAAAAGACCGCGGGAGGGGCTGTCCGTGTACGGATCGGGTATTGTTGGCCAGAAAACCGGTGAGCCGGGGCCCTATGCTTTTACCCACTATTCCACTACCAACGTGGACAAGATGGGCTCCAGCGGATTTGTGGCCCTTGATTATGGCGCACCGGGTTGGAGTTCCAGGCTGCATCTGAAATTAAACCAATATCCGTTCACCTACTCGGTCCTCCAGCAGCAGAATAAAAAGGTGATTGCTGAGTGGCCCGGTCTGTTCAATCTGACGCCAACGTTAAATATTCGGCTGGACCGTGAAAATCATCAGCACGAGCTGCTCGCCACCGGCTCGATATCTCAAAAGCATTTTTTTTTATATTTTCCGCCCCTGGCCCGGGAGGTGCCCACCAACAGCACAGTTGGGCATGTGGGGCTATACGGCAGGTTTGATCTATCGCCCCGGGCAGATCTTAAATACAGGCTCAGGCACGGGGTTAATCGATTTTCCAAATACCCCAATACACTCAATCTGGACCTCGATTGGGGCCACATCAGCAGCAGTGCCGGGATCGAGTGGAATTCCCAGGGTAAATTGGCCGCCAGGCAGATCGGCGCCGTCCTGGAGCGCAATGCCTTGCAGACCAGTTATCGCCTCGATCAGGATCAATACCTATTAGTCCGGCTCTACGGCCGGCTCGGTTGGGGCGCTCAGTCCGGCCGGTGGTATACCCTGGCCGCCTATCTGACCCGGCAGGCAGAGCAGACCGCCGTCAAAGGCCAGCTGTCGTCGCGATGGCGAATTGCCACCCATCAGGTGGTCCGGACAAATCTGGCCTACTCCGAGCGGCTGCCGGCCGAAGATGGCGGCTGGACCTATTGGAGCAGCCTGGGATACAACCTGCTGGCGGATAACAACATTGCCTATTATGACCAAGCAACCGGGCGGACCAGCCGCCTGGCTACGGCAGATATTCAGTGGCGGATGGAGCTGGGGCCGGCACTAGCGCTACAGGCCGGCATCAACTTCCGGAGGCACACAGACTTTCAGATCCAACAGCAGTCATTCCAATTGCTTTATGATGACTGTTCCCTGTATGCCCCATCCCTGGTCTTGGTAACCGGCGACGGATCTGTGGCCGGTGCAAGCGTGGGCCTGGTTCACCGGGCGGGCGGGAAGCTCTCCCAACGATTGCATTATGGATTTATAGCCGCCGCCACTGGGGACGCCCGGTTCACCAGTCATTGGGAGACCATACCGCAACACAGCCTGAGCTACCAGCTGAGCGCTACGCCCCTGCCGGACTTGATGATCTGGGCTAGGTTAAGCTACCTCACATCATCCAACTGGTCCACATATTCGAAAATTGACTCGGCCTGCAACAGTGGCCAGCTTAGCGGGGCCTATCCGGCTTCCAAATTGAACGGCTACACCGTGTGGGATATTCAATTCCAGAAGCATTTCTGGCGGCGCCGCCTCCTCGGAGCCTTGCTGCTCAAGAACGTGACCAATGCCGATATGAAACTCCATCCCGTCGGGGCCTCATTCGACTTGAGCTTTTTCGTGCGGGTCAGCCTGCTGCTGGTCTCCAAATCGATCCCCCGATAACTTTGTCCGCTATTTGTGGCCGACCTGTTTTAGGCCGGCGGCCGGGTGACCTTCGACCCTCCAAATCAAGGGAATACTATATGAGCCGCTATACTTCCCAGTACCAAAAAACACGGTATTAGTGTACGAGAATCGCTTCAGGCAATAGAATATAGCTTCGGGGGATTAGAGCTGGAAAACGCAGTTTTTGTGGCTATAATTGGAGTCAGTTGGTTAAATGGCACCCCCACCCCCGTTGTCCATCGCATTAGGAAAAACATATGAAAACTTTTAGTGGCAAGTAAAATGATAATCCTGTTCTAGCTCTCGATCCGTCAACTGTTGAACGGCGGTTATTGTTGGAAAGAGGATTTCAAGAGTGAGCGGATAAGATGACAAAGTTTTCGAGTCCCCCCCTCAGTACACGGGCTTTCGAGGAGGAGACTGAGCCACCGCCTTTGGCGGGACAGGCATTCCGCTGAATCCCCCGCATCCGGGGAAAGCATTTAGTGGTCAGCAGCCGGCTATCGGCCGAAGGTGTTGCTAATCCGGGTTGAGCATTCCCGGCAGACAGGTGGAATTAGAATTTCTTTTCGTAAAAGTGGCAGTAAGGGAGGGCGCCATTACCGGCATAGTAATCCTGATGGTAACCTTCCGCCTCCCAGAAGGATGTGGCTGCCGTCAATTCGGTGACCACACTATAACCTTTGGCTACCAACAGTTTAACCAGTTGCTCCCCAATAGCCTTCTGCTCATCGTCCAGGTAGAAAATGGCGGACCGGTATTGGCTGCCGATATCCGGCCCCTGTCTATTCAGCTGGGTCGGGTCGTGGGTTTCGAAGAATAGCCGCGCCAGTTCCTCATAACTCACTTTACCGGGGTCAAATATGACTTCAGTTGCTTCGGCATGCCCCGTCCTGCCGGTACACACCTCCTGATAGGTGGGATTATCCTTATGGCCCCCGATATAGCCCACCGTTGTGGAAATCACACCATCCAGTTTGGCTAGATGATATTCGGTGCCCCAGAAACATCCTGAGGCAAAAATGGCTCGTTCAGTTTTCGGCGTGACGCTCTGTGGAATGAATGATAACGAGACCGAGTTGACGCAGTGGCGCGTATTCTTGGCGGTGAATCCTTCTCCCAGGAATACGTGACCCAGGTGGCCGCCGCAATTAGCGCACAGGATCTCGGTCCTGCTGCCGTCCGCGTCCGTTTTGCGCTCTACGGCCCCTTCGATCTCCTCGTCAAAGCTGGGCCAACCACATCTGGCATCGAACTTGCCTTCGGAGCGGTACAGCGGAGCATTGCATCGTTTACAGGTGTAAATGCCGGCTTCCTGGTGGTCATCATACTCACCGGAAAATGGCCGCTCCGTCCCCTTATGCACAATTACGTACTCTTCTTCAGGCGTCAAGGTGTTATAGTCCTTTATTTCCTGCCCATATATGGCGGCCGTGGAGCAAAAAACGAGCAACGGCAGAACCC
>JACZSB010000011.1 GCA_022574435.1 Fidelibacterota bacterium | reverse complement strand
ATACACAATTGTCACTCGTTATGCAACACAATTCCGCCGCTCCTATTTGCTCCTACTACCAGCCCGTCCACCCCGGTCCCTTGACAAACCTGCCAGGTGTGGCGCCGGTATGCTCGCCGTCTTTCAACACCTGCTTGCCATTGACGAACACCTCCCGCACACCGCTAGCGTACTGGTGGGGCTGCTCGAAAGTGGCATGATCGGTGATGGTGGCCGGATCGAAAACCACCACATCGGCGAAATAGCCGGGCGCCAAAGTGCCCCGCCCTGTGAGCCGCAAGTTGGCGGCCGGGAAGGAGGTCAGCCGCCTGACCGCCTCCTCCAGCGATACCAACTGCTCCTCCCGCACGTACTTGCCCAGCAACCGGGCGAAGGAGCCGTAGGCCCGGGGATGGGGCTGGGAGTTGGTGAAGGGCGGTTCCGGCGCCAACGAGCCGGCGTCCGAGCAGAAGCTCACCCACGGCAGAGCGATCTTACGGCGGATGTTTTCCGCGCTCATGGTGAAACGGACCGTCCCGATGCGGCTGTCATCGCGGATGATCAGATCCATGGCCGTCTCTTCCGCTGACAGGCCCCACAGGGCCGCCACATCCGCCAGGGTCTTGCCGGTCAGGTAGCGCATGCTGTCCTGCCGGAAGCTCACCAGCAGGATATCTTCGGGGGGAATCATGTCCATTTCATCCACCAGGCGCTCCCGTACCTTTAGGTCCTGCAGCCGCTCGACGAACTGTTCGTGGCCCCCTTCCTGCACCCAGACCGGCATGATGTAACTCAGGCCGGTGGAGCTGGCGTTATAGGTGTACATATCGGCGGTGACGGCCAAGCCGGCTCCCCGGGCGGCCTCGATCCGCCGGATGACCTCGTCCAGCTTCTGGTAGTTTTGCTTCTTTGAAACCTTTAAGTTATAGATCTCACCGCGGATAGCAGCCTGCTCCACAATGGTAAAAAATTCGTCCAGCGATTCGAAAATCTCATCGCCCTCGCTGCGGATGTGGGAGATGTACATCCCGTCGTACTCGGCGGCCACCGCGGATAGGGCGATCAGTTCCTCGGTGGAGGCGAAAATAGCCGGGATATAGGGCAATGAGGAGCCCAGACCCACCGCCCCCTCCTCCATGGCTTGGCGCACCAACGCTTTCATGCGCTCCAACTCCTCGGGTGTGGCGGGCCGGTCCTCGTAGCCCATCTCGTGGATGCGCACCGTGGAGGCGCCCACAAATGAGGCTACGTTGGTGGAGATCCCGCGCTCTTCCAACTGCTCCAGTTATTCCCCCAGGGTAGTCCAGCTGATGTCGTACTTGATATCGCCCTGGCGCTCGGTCTCCTCAATCTTCATCTTTTCACTCATGGGGCCTTGGGACCACCCCTCGCCCACGACCTCCAGGGTCACGCCCTGGCGGATGTCGCTCTGGGAGCGGCCGTCCTGAATCAACGACTCGTCGGCCCAACTGAGCATGTTGATAAAGCCCGGCGCCACGGCCAGCCCGGAGGCGTCGATCTCCAGGTGGGCGGTCAAGGTATCTAAGTCACCGATGGCGGCGATGGTGTCCCCCGCCAGGGCCAGGTCAGCCGTGTACGGTTCGCCACCGCTGCCATCGTAAATAGTGCCCCCGCGAATGATCACGTCGTAGTCCGGTGCTGAGCCGCATGAAGAAAGTAGCAGTAGCAGTGGCAGCAGCAGTAGCAACCCGCCCCGAAGCAGTCGCCCCAGGCGAAGGAAGCGCGGTAGCGGCCAGAGCAGCCCAGGCAACAATTGGCTCTTCAGTGAGGCAGAGAGGTTTTTAGCTAGCGTATTGGTCATGGCATTGGCTCTTCTTTATGTTATTCGTTAGGCAAGTATACCCAATCTGTCATTGGTGGTGAACCAAATCGGCTCTGTGGACTTGACAGGGGATCATAGTTATTTCAGTTCAACTACGGTCATCCCGGTCCCGCCGGCGTCGAAGTTGGCAAACCGGTAACTGCTCACCTGGGGGTGCTCCGCCAACGACTCATGCACCAGTTTTTGCAGGATGCCGGTCCCCTTGCCGTGAATGATCTCCAGTTCCCGCAAGTCGGCCACAATGGCCTGGCTGATGAAGCGGTCCAACCGGGCCACGGCCTCCTCGCCCCGCTCCCCGCGCAGGTCCAGACGGTAACCGCCTGCACCACTCGATTTGTATCGCACAGCGGCGGTGCGACTGGTTGGCCCTTCGTCATCCCCAGGCGGTTCGGCCCAGGCCAGCTGCTCCAGCGGAACGGTTAGCCGCGCCCCGCCCACTTGCACTGTGACCTTGCGCCGGTTGCGACTCAGCCGCACAACCTGCCCCCGGCGGTCCTGGGCGTGGAGGGTCACCCACTGGCCGGGCTGGATCTCTCCGGGCGGGAGCGGCGCGGGCTGGGCCTCGCTCAGATCTTCCTGGGCTACCTGAATACGCTCCTTCTCCTGGGTTACCAGCTCCTTGGCCTGGCGAATATCCTCCCTGGAAAGCGCCGCCCCCTTGCTCCGCAGTTCGGCAATGGCCGCTTCCAGACGGCGATTCATCTGGGCCACCAGTTGTTCCGCCTCTCGCAGAGCGTCCTGCTTGGCCCGCCGGTGGGCCACCTTGATTTCCTGCTCCATCCGAGCCAGTTTGCGTTCCCTCTTTTCCAGCTCCTTAAGGCTGCCAGCCAGCTCCTGCCGGCGGTGGTCCAGGGCGGCCCGGTCTTCCCGCAGGGAGACCAGCAGCTCCTCCAAGTTTACCGCCGCCTCTGGGATCAGTTCCTGGGCGCGGCTCAACAACTCCTCGTCCAGCCCCATGCGCCGGGCGATCTCCAGGGCGTAACTGGCCCCGGGCCGTCCCTGCAGCAGACGGTAGGTGGGGCGCAGCTCCCTCGGATCGAACTCCATGCCGGCGTTCTCGATCCCGGGCGCATCCTGGGCCCACAGTTTCAGGCGGTTCAAATGGGTGGTGGCCAGGCACCAGGCACCTGATTGCCCGATACGCTCCAGGAATGTTTGGGCCAGAGCAGCCCCCGCTTCGGGCTCGGTGCCGGTGCCCAGCTCGTCCAGCAGCACCAGGCTTTCCGAGGTGCAATGGGCCGCGATATCCCGCAGGTTGGTCAGGTGCGCCGAAAAGGTGGACAGGTCGCTTTCCAGCGACTGGCGGTCACCCAGGTCCGCGAACAGCCCCTGGTAGAGCGGCATTTGCGCCGCCTTGGCCGGCACGAAAATACCGCACTGGGCCAGCATCACCAACAGCCCCACGGTGAGCAGCACAACCGTCTTGCCCCCGGCATTGGGCCCAGAAATCAGCAGCAGCCGCTCCGGTCCCCCCAGCACCAGGTCCAGCGGCACCACCTCCCGGTGCTCGGCCAGTACCGGGTTCACCGCCTGCACCAGCCGCAATTCACCTTGTTCCACCAGGCTGGGCTGCACCGCGGATAGTTTGTGGGCCCAGCGGGCCTGGGCCAGGTGCATATCCAGGTGATGCAGGGTTTCCACGCACTGTCCCAGGGGCTCGCTGTAAGGGCGCAAGGCGTCGGTGAGGGCCGCCAGCAGGCGGGTGATCTCGGCCCGTTCCTCTTCCTGCAATGCGGCGATCTCGTTGTTTAAGTCGAACACTTCCAGCGGTTCCACGAATGCGGTGGCGCCACTGCTGGAATGGCCGTGGATCAACCCTTTGATTTTACGCTTGTGACTTGCTTTCAGGGCGATCACCAACCGGCCCTCACGCCAGGCGATCGGTTCCGACTGCCCCCAACCGGCCTGTAGCGCCTTGGCGTGCAATTCCTCCAGTCGCCGGCGCACCCGCTCCTCGCTGCGGCGGACAGCTTCCCGGATGTGGCGCAACTCCGGGCTGGCGCTGGACTTGATGCTCAAGTCATCGTCCACCACCAGATCAATCTGATCCGTACCCTGGGGCCAGGGATCCAACCGGGTCACCTGGTCCCGCCAGTAAGGGATATCTTTTTGCTCCCGGAGGAATTGATACACCGGCTGGGCGGCCTGCAATAGGCTGCGCACCTGGTGCAGCCGTTCCGCGGACAGCGTTGCACCACCTTTTTCCAATAGCGCCAGAGCCGGCCGGATGTCGGGAAAGGCCCCCAACGGTGGCAGTGAGCTGCGTTCCACCATTTGGTGCAGTTCGGCGGTGGCAAGGAAGCGCTGCTCCAGCGCCTGCCGGTCGGTGATCGGCCATAGTGACCGCACAGCCTCACGGGCCGCTGTGGTGACGCAGTAGCCGCTGATGATGATCAGTGCCGGCCGGAAGTGGAGGGTTTCACCCAGGCCGGGGTCCCAGGCAGCTGGTGGTCCGGCGGTGGACACGGTAGCGGCTCAGTCCTCTTCGATGAGGGGACGAATAAGGTCTTGGGGGTCCATCTCTTTCACCCGGTCGTGGACATCCTGGATCATGCTGTCCAGTGTCAATATTTTGAATAGCCCGTTTTTCACCGTGGTAAGCTGACGGTAAACGAACGACTGCTGTTCCAGACGGGTCACGAATCCTTCGGCGACGTTGAAGCTCTCGACCACATAAATGAGTACCCCCAACACTACGATGCTCTTAAGGACCCCGAACAGCACGCCGCCCAACCGGTCCAGCCAGCCCAGCAGCACCAGCTCCACCATCGTGCGCACCACCTTGGTGATGAAGCCCATAGCAATCAGGGTCACGATGAAGATGCCGATAAACGCCGCTGCCTGGCGGCCCAACTCACTTTCCAGCCCGATATATCCGGCTACCAGGGTCGAGAAGCGGTTCGCTAAGATAATGGCCAGCACCAGACCAATCAGCCGGCCGACTTCATCTACCAGGCCGCGTTGGAATCCCCGAAAACCGAAATAGGCCATGAAAAGCAATATACCGATTCCGATTGGATTCATAACTGGGTGGTATTGCTCTCGGTCAATATAGCGGATTAGGTGGTAGTTTAGCTGGCGGAATATATGCCCGAATGAATTCCAGGAAGGACCAAGTTATAATTCGAGCCCTACCAAGGCAAGGCTTTCCCGCTGGTTGTCAGCGACTTAAATTAACGCCCGCTTTGGGCGGTTAGCTCAGCTGGTTAGAGCGCTGCGTTCACATCGCAGAGGTCATCCGTTCAAATCGGATACCGCCCACATGAATTGGGAGGTTAAAGAATTATGATTGATACCTGGAACTACCAAACCACGGGCAAGTATATCCCTTTTTGCCTGGAAAAGCACCATTCGGTGCTTTTTTACTTTGTGAGCAGGCCCGAATAATGAAGGAAAGCCTCACACTGTTGATCAAATTGCAGACGGTGGACACCGAGCTAATGGAATTGGAAGAGGCTCTGGGCGACCTGCCTACCCAGGTGAAGCATTTAAGCCGCGATCTGGAGACTGTGCACCAAGACACCGGGGAAAAGGAAGCGCGCGTTCAGGAAATCGAAAAAGAAAAGCGCTCCCTGAGGGCCACGATCGACGACACCCAGGTGCAGCTCAAGAGGTATAAGGACCAGTTGCTGGTGGTGTCTACCAACCGGGCCTACGACGCCCTGACGACAGAAATCGATGGGGCTGATAAAATGATTGAGGATGGGGAATTCCATCTGCTGGAGTTGGACGAGGAAGATCAGCGCTTAACCGATGAGCTCAAAGATGACGGCTTGAAGGCCGAGGCCATGGGCGCCACCCTCGGCACCCAGCAACAGCAGCTCAAAGAAGCGTTGGCCAGCACTGAGCAGCGCAGCAAGGCCCTGGGTAAGGAACGCGAAAAATTAGTATCCCGGATCAAGCCGCGCTTCATGTCCAGTTACGAGCGCATCCGGGCAGCCCGGGAGGGACGGGCGGTGGTCAACTTGAGCCGCGGCTCTTGCGGGGCCTGCTACAATCGCGTCCCGGTACAAAGGCAGATGGAAATCAAGGCCATGGACAGTATTATTATCTGCGATGGCTGCGGCGTGATCCTTTATTGGGACAGCGACTAGGCTGCCGTAACCCGCCCGCAGACCCCGCTACTCCTCACCACCGCAAATCCTGTCAAACTGTTCCCTATTCCTTGTAAATTAGCACTGGAGGCCGGCCGGATGGCTGCTGCCGGGGCCGCACTTTAGATAGTCGGCTCCAGTAGAGGAAAGTCCGAACTCCGCAGAACAGGGCGCCTCCTAACAGGAGGGACTTTCAAGGCCGCTAGTCGGGTTTGGGAGTACGGAAAGTGCCACAGAAAGTAGACTTCCCCATCCCACTTGTGGGCTGAGGTAAAGGTGAAAGGGTGGTGTAAGAGACCACCAGTCCCGGGCGCAAGCTCAGGAGCTGGCAAACCCCGCCCGGAGCAAGACCAAGCAGCTTCGCCTGATGTAATTATTGGGCCGGTGGTTCGCCGGTTTCCCGTATCTTCGGATTTCAGGAGACGGAGCGGGTAGGTCGCTCGAACCCGGTCGTGAGGCCGGGTCCAGATGAATAGCCATCGTCCGCCAACCGGTGGATACAGAATTCGGCTTACAGGCTGGCCTCCACTTTTTTTAAGTAGACGTATAAGATGAGCATTAGCGATTGTCGCCTGAGAGCGTAAAATGGGAATATACTGCGCCTGATCCTCTGCTGGTGCAGCAGGCGCAACTGGAATTCGATGTGCCGGAAATCTATGCCCGGGTGTTGGTGCAGCGCGGCATCTCCACCAGGGCAGCCGGCGGGCCTTTCTTTCAGGCCGCGCGGGACCAATTGCATGATCCCTTCCTGATGAAAGGGATGGATGCCGCCGTGGACCGCATCCTGGACCAACTGCGCCGGGAACGTCCCATTCTCATCTTCGGCGATTACGATGTGGATGGCACCACCGCCGCCTCACTGCTGTACCTGTTCCTGCGATCAGTGGGGGGCCGAATATCAACTTATATCCCCGATAGGGGCAACGAAGGCTACGGCCTCTCCCAACAGGGTATCGATTACGCCGGGTTGATCGGCGCCGACCTGCTGATCACCTGCGACTGCGGCATTAATGCGGTGGAGCGAGTGGCCTATGCCAGGGAAAAGGGCGTTGAGGTGATCATCACCGATCACCATATTCCCGATACCAACCTGCCGGCAGCCGTGGCGATCCTCAATCCCAAACAGGTGGATTGCCCTTACCCTTTCAAGGCCCTATGCGGCTGCGGCGTGGCCTTCAAGCTGGCCCTGGCAGTGGCTGAGCGGGGCGGATTTGATCCGGAACTGGCCTGGGATCAGGTGGACCTGGTGGCTTTGGCCACCGCCGCCGACATGGTGCCGATCATCGCCGAGAACCGGGTCATGGTCCGGGCCGGACTGCGTCGCATGGAAGAGCATCCCCGACCGGGGCTGTCAGCCTTGCGGCAGGTAACCGGCATGGCCGGGCGGGACCTGACCGTGGGGCGACTGGTGTTCAATATCGCGCCCAAGATCAACGCCGCCGGGCGCCTGGGAGATGCCGGCCGGGCCGTGAAATTGCTCACCACCACCAACCCCTACCAGGCCATCAGCATGGCGCGGGAGCTGGTGGAGGAGAACACCCGTCGCCAGCAGATTCAGGAGAGCACCGTCGAGGAGGCGGTATACCTGGTGAACGCCCACCATGACCTGAGCCGGGAAAAAGCGCTGGTGGTGGCCAAGGAGGGCTGGCATGCGGGGGTCATCGGTATCGTGGCGGCCCGTATCCGGGACCAGTTCCATCGACCCACGGTGATTATCGCCCTGGAAAATGGTATCGGCAAGGGATCGTTGCGCAGCATGGCGGGCTTCGATCTCCACCAGGCCCTCACCCACTGCCGCGAGCATCTGATTGACTTCGGCGGACACACGGTAGCTGCCGGGCTGTCGTTGCGCAGCGATCAACTGCCCGCCTTCGAGCGGCAGTTCCTGGCCTGGGCCGATAGCTCCCTTACAGCCGACCAGCTGCTTCCCCGGCAGCTGATTGAAGGGGATTGCACGTTGGATACCATCGACAGCCGCTTTATGCGCTTCCTCGGATCGCTGGAACCGCACGGCCCCGGTAACCGCCGGCCGGTATTCGCCGCCCGGGGGGTACAGGTAATGGGACGGCCCAGCCTGGTGGGAGGATCCGCCGCGCACCTTAAATTCAAGGTCGGGCAGGAAGGGGCCACGTTCGAGGCCATCGGATTCAATCTGGCGGACCATTATGAAAAATTGCTGGTGAATCAGCCGTTGAATATCGCTTACGTAGTTGAGGAGGATCAATGGCGGGGAAATCGACGGGTGCAGCTCCTGATAAAGGATATAAAATTGGAGAATGAGCAATGACCCGGGCCTATATTTCCGGGCTGGGTACCTACGTTCCGGAACGGGTGGTCACCAATGATGAGCTGGCCGGCCTGATGGACACTACCGACGAATGGATCCGGACCCGCACCGGCATCGAGACCCGGCGGTTCGCCGAGCCGGGCCAGGGACCGTCCGATCTGGCGGTACCGGCGGCCGAAAAGGCCCTGGAGGCGGCGGGAATCACCGTGGCAGACATCGATTTTATAATTTTCGCCACTTCCACCCCGGACTATTATGCCCCCGGCTCCGGCGTGCTGATACAACATAAAATGGGGTTCGCGGAAATAGGGGCGTTGGATATCCGGGTGCAATGCTGTGGTTTTGTCTATGGCCTGTCTATCGCCGAGCAGTACATCCGCACCGGCACCTTCCGGCACATTCTGCTCATCGGGGCGGAGGTCCAGTCCACAACCATCAACCTATCCACTGCCGGGCGGGACATAAGCGTTCTTTTCGGTGACGGCGCCGGCGTTGCGGTAATCTCCGCCACCGAAGAGGACCGTGGGATCCTCAGCTGCCATCTGCACTCCCAGGGCGAATATTATAAGGAGATTTTCGTCGAGCTGCCCACCACCACCAAATCTCCACGCCTGAGCTCCGAAGACCTGGAAGACGACCGCCAATGGCCCCGCATGAATGGCCGCGAGGTGTTCCGCCATGCAGTCGTGCGCTTCCCGGAGGTCATTCAGGAAGCGCTGGACGCCAACGGTCTGACCATTGCGGACATCACCCTGATCGTGCCCCATCAGGCCAACCTCCGCATCAGCCGGGAAGTGGCCCGCCGGATGAAGGTTGCTCCCGACCTGGTCTACTCGAACATCCATAAGTACGGCAATACTACCGCCGCTTCCATCCCCCTGGCCCTGGCCGACGCCCTGGAGGAGGGCCTGGTCAAGTCCGGAGATTACCTGGTGCTGCCGGCCTTTGGCTCCGGCTTCACCTGGGCATCGGCGCTGATTAAATGGTAGTCCGGGGGCAGTAAGCACTATGGAGCAGCGCTACTTTACGGAGGAACACCGCCTGCTTCAGGGCATGGTGCGCGAGTTCGCCCGCAGCGAGGTGGAGCCGGTGGCCAGTGAAATGGATCGCCAGGGGCAATTCCCCACCGATCTGGTGGCCAAGTTGGCCAAGCTGGGCCTGATGGGGGTGCCGATCCCCAGCGAATTTGGCGGGGCCGGCATGGATACGGTGGCCTACACCATCGCGGTCCACGAACTGGGAGTCGTCGACGCCAGTTTGGGCATCACCGTGGCGGCCCATACCAGCCTGGGCACGATGCCAATTCTGATGTTCGGCAGTGAACAGCTGAAAAAAAAATACCTGGCTCCTCTGGCCCAGGGGGAGCTGATCGGGGCTTTCGGACTGACCGAGCCGCAGGCCGGCAGCGACGCCGGAGCGACCCGTACCAGGGCCCAGCGTCGCAAGGATCGCTACATAGTAAACGGCCAAAAAATCTTCTGTACCAACGCCGGCATAGCAGGCGTGATTATTTTCACCGCCCGCCTGATCGAGGATGGCGAAGACCTGGGCATCTGTAACTTTCTGGTGGAATCCGGCACTTCCGGCCTGCGCACCGGGCCCCCGGAGAAGAAAATGGGTTGGCGGGCCTCGGATACGCGCTCGCTCTATTTCGAGGATGTGGAAATCCCCCTGGAAAATCTGGTGGGGGAAGCATCCAGGGGTTTCAGCCAGTTCCTGGAGGTGCTGGCCGGCGGCCGGATATCGGTGGGGGCCCTGGCGCTGGGCACCGCCGAAGGGGCCTACCGCCGGGCGCTGAGTTACTCCCTTGAGAGGGAAGCTTTCGGCCAGACCATCAGTAAATTCCAGGCGGTGCAGTTCAAGCTGGCCGACATGGCTACTCAGTTTGAGGCGGCTAAACATCTGGTCTATCACGCCGCCTGGTTGAAGGACCAGGGGTACAATATCGTCAAGGAATCGGCCATGGCCAAGCTGTTTGCCAGTGAAATAGCGATGGACATCACCAGCGAAGCGATCCAGATCCACGGCGGGTACGGGTACATTCGGGAGTATCAGGTGGAGCGATTTTTCCGGGACGCCAAAGCACTGGCTATCGGCGAAGGTACCAGCGAAATTCAGCGGATGTTGATTGCTCGCGAGATTCTGAGAGAGGCGGAACTATCATGAGCCGCAGGAGTAAAGACGGAGCGAGGAAAAGTCCCATGGTGATAGCCACTGATCATCGACTGCAGCGCTACTACCGCGCCTTGATTATCGTCGGGACGATTTTGATCATCTCGTGGCTCTATCCGGTGGGCAGCCGGTTTGAATATCGCTACGATCGAAATGAGATCACCAGCGAAGCCATAATCGCCCCGTTCAATTTCCCCATTCTTAAAAGCCAGGCTACCTTGGAGCAGGAACGGGAAACTGCCCGGCGCTCGGTGCCGTTGCTGTTTCATCCGGACCAAACTATTTCCACCGAGCAGTTGGCCGGCCTGCGGGATTTATTCAATCGGGTCAATCGTATCCGCCGGGCCGAAGAAAAACTTATCAGCAGCCGCGATCGGGCCTACCGCCATCGCTATGACGACCGGGCCGTTGCCACCCAACAGACGGTGCTCCAGGACAGTCTGACAGTGGTGGAACTGGGCAATGAGTTCTCTCAACGCTTTCCGCTGGATATCAACGGTCCACATTGGACTTATTTCTTCCGGGGCAGTACCGAATCCGGGCGGCCCATCAATTATAGCCGCCTCCGACGGGAGTTGGTGCGGATCATCCGGGACGTGCTGGCCAAGGGGGTGCTGGAGTTGCCCAAAATTCAGCTGGGAGAAGCGCCGGTAGCCGTCACAACTGAGGGCGTGGATGAGGTGGTGGAATTGCAATACCTGATGGACCAGGATGAGGCCTGGGCAAAAGCACGGACTCGTTTGCTTTCTCACTATCCGGCCGAGAGCTCGGTTGAGGGCGCCGTGGGTGCTGAACTACTGATCTTTTTTATCCGGTCAAACTTGATCCACGATGCCGAGATCACCCAGCGGCGTCAACAGGAAGCGGTGGACCGGGTACCGGTTTCCAAGGGGATCGTGCTGAAAAACGAAAAGATCGTCGATGCCAACACCAGGGTGACCGATGAGGTGCTGGAGAAGATAAGTTCCCTGGCCGCCGCTAAATCGAGGCTGATCGCTTCGACCGGCGGCATCCAACTGTGGCTGCCGCGCATCGGGATGATCATGATCACCACTTTTCTGGTGGCTTTCTTTTATACCTGGCTGTATGTATACCGCCGGCCCTGGTTCAAACAGACCCGCTTCATAATGCTGACTGCGCTGCTGTTCGTGTTGATCATGGCTATGGGCAACTTGTTTCATCACCGCTTCGGGCTGTCAGAGTACCTGATCCCATTCACAGTGGCCGCCATGGCCTTCACCATCCTGTTCGACGCCCGCACCAGCATGATCGCTACTGTGGCCCTGGCCCTGATGTTGGGCTTCATGGTGGGCAATAAAGTGGACTTTGTAATGGCCAGCCTGCTCACCGGCAGTGTGGCCATCTACGCCGTACGGCAGCTTAGGCGCCGCCGCCAGATATTCACCGCCATAATCTATATTCTCACCTCCTATGCGTTGGCCATCACCGCCATCGAGTTCCTGAAGTACACCAATATAGCTACCTTGGGCAATCACCTCATGTTCGCCGCCATCAACGGGTTGTTGTCGCCCATCATGGTCTACGGCCTGATCGGAGTACTGGAGGTCATCTTCGGTATCACCACCAACCTGACCCTGCTGGAGCTGTCCGATTTCAACCATCCCATGTTGCGCCGGCTCAGCCGCGAAGCCAACGGCACCTTCAGCCACAGCATCATAGTGGGCAATCTGGTGGAAGCGGCCGCCAATACCATCGGCGCCAACAGCCTGCTGGCGCGGGTGGGAGCCTACTATCACGATATCGGCAAACTGGCCCGGCCGGAGTACTTTATCGAGAACCAGTTCCACCAGGAAAACCCCCACGATACCCTGGCGCCCCATCTGAGCGCCAAAGTGATCAAAAGCCACATAAAGGAAGGGCTGCGCCTGGCGAAGGAATATGGCCTACCGCCGGATGTGGCCGACTTCATACCCATGCACCATGGCACCACCCGGATCGAATATTTCTACCAGCGGGCCGTGGCCGAGAGCAACGGCTCGGAAAACGTCAAGGAGCAGAGCTTCCGCTACGATGGGCCGCGGCCCAATACCAGGGAAACCGGGATTCTGATGCTGTGCGAGGCCATCGAGGCCGCCGTCCGCTCCATCAAAGAGCCCACTCTGGCGAGTATCCAGCAGATGGTAGACCACATCATCGATACGCGCATGTCCGACGGCCAGCTCGATGAGTGTCCCCTGACGCTCAAGGAACTGCGGCAGATCCGGGGCGACGTGAGCACCGGTACCGGCATTATCTCAGTTCTGAAGGGGATTTATCACGTGCGCATCCCTTATAGGACCGACCAGGACAAACCCGAAACACCCAAGGAGCAGGCTGCGGAGGTATCGGGGAATATCCTCGATCGGACCCGCACCGAATGATCACCACCCAAGTGGATACGTTGGATGGGGAACCACCGCCGGTAGCAGCTGAATCGGTTTCGGCACTGGTGGCTGCGGTGCTCAAGGACGCGGGGTCTAGTACGGCCGGAGTGCAGGTGGTGTTCGGCAACGATGAATATTTAAAAGAGCTAAAAATCCGCTTTTTTGGGCAGGCCGTTTATACGGACGTGATCGCTTTCAACCTGAATGAAAGCGACGAGCCGCTGGAGGGGGAGATCTACATCAGCCCCCAGCGGGCCAAGGAAAACAGTCGCCTTTACCACCAGACCTACCGGCGGGAGTTGCTGCGGTTGGTGGTTCACGGCTGCCTGCACCTGTTGGGTCATGAGGATGATACGCCTCAACAGGAAGAACGGATGCGGGTGCTGGAGGATCATTACCTCGAGGAAGTAGCTCCGGAAACGGAACGGTGAATATCCATTGGCAATACCTGGCTCTCCTGTTTGTGTTGCTACTGCTGAGCGGCGCCTTTTCAGGCGCGGAAACTGCGTTCTTCCGGTTGCAGGCCAGGATCAAGGACTTCGGGGCCGATGCGGCCGTGCCGGACCGGGTTCTGGCCGTTTTGGCGCGGCCCCGCCACCTGCTGATTTCACTGCTCACCGCCAATACCCTGGTGAACATCGCCATGGCCTTCGTGGCCGCTTTAATGGCCGCCGAACTGGCTCACTCGCTGGACCTGTCCCTATCGCTCATGTTGGTCCTGGAATCATTTGTAGTAACTATAATAGTGCTATTGTTCGGGGAGGTCATGCCCAAGGTGTTGGCGATCCGGCATACGGCGGCCTTCGCCCGGGCTGCCAGCGGGCCGGTGCGCGCTTTGGTGGCCCTGCTCTACCCCCTGGGCAGCCTGCTATACGGGATAACTCGCCTGGTAACCCGCTTGCTGGGCATCCGGTCCGAGCAGATGTTTACTTCCGAGGAGGAACTCAAGGACTTGGCCGCAGTGGGCGCCGAGCGGGGAACATTGGCCCAGCAGGAACGGGAGATCATCCATTCCATCTTTGAGTTCCATGATACGGCGGTGCACGAAGTGATGATTCCGCGGGTGGACATTCTAGCGCTGGAAACCAAGTCTGGTGTGGATGAGGCCCTGGAGATCGTACGAGACCGCCAGGTGTCCAAAATTCCCATTTATAAGAGCAGCATCGACGACGTGCGCGGCATCCTTTACGCTAAGGATGTGCTGCCTTATGTGAACGGACCGCGGCCCGATGTCAATCTTCAACGCCTCAGCAGGCCCCCCTTTTTCGTGCCGGAGAGCAAGGGGGTTGTTTCGTTGCTGCAGGATTTCAAGGAGCGCCGGACCTCTATCGCCATTGTGGTGGATGAATTTGGCGGCACGGCTGGTTTGGTGACCCTGGAGGATGTGGTCGAGGAAGTGTTGGGTGAGCTGCGAGACCCCTACGATCAGGAGGAGGCGGAAATTGTGCAACTGGGTCCCCTGGAATACTTAGCCGATGCCGCCCTGTCCCTGGACGACCTGGGAGAACGGCTGGAATGTACTTTTCCCCAGGAGCGCGATTACGATACTCTGGGCGGCTTCCTTTTCGACTGCTTCGATGAAATTCCCACCGTGGGGCAAGAGACAACCTTTGATCGCTGGCGCTTCACTGTCCGGGAACTGGACGGCAACCGGATCGCTAAAGTGCTGATCCAAGACGTGACGCGGACTGCATAAAACCATGCCCTCTGAATCCCATCAGGTCCCCTTAAGCGAGACCGCGGCAGTGGGTCAAAGCCTGCAGAAGCTGCTGGACATCCTCGACCGGCTACGGGGACCGGATGGCTGTCCCTGGGACCGGGAACAGACCTCCAAAAGCTTGATCCCATACCTGTTGGAAGAAACTTACGAAGTAATAGAGTCCATAGAGGCCCAGGACACCCAGGGGCTGAAGGAAGAATTAGGCGACCTGCTGTTGCACGTGTTGATGCAGTGTAAAATCGCGGAGGAACAGGGCTTGTTCTCCCTATGGGACAGCATGGAATCGATCACCAACAAACTTATCAACCGCCATCCCCATGTATTCGGTGACGCCCGGGCTGATGGGGCTTTCCAGGCCAAGCAAAACTGGGAAGCGGCCAAAGTGCGGGAGAAGGGGCGGGAATCGGTCCTGGAGGGGGTCCCGCGCCAACTGCCGGCCCTGACCCGCGCCCGGCGCATCCAGGAAAAGGCGGCCTACGTGGGCTTCGATTGGGAGCGGATCGAACCGGTCTGGGAGAAAGTCCACGAAGAGCTGCGGGAACTGTCCCAAGCCCAGCGCGAAGCCGACAATGATGCCATAGAGCAGGAGTTGGGCGATGTCCTGTTCAGCCTGGTAAACCTGGGCCGGTTTTTGGGGGTCAATGCAGAGGGCGCTCTCCGCCGCACCATAGCAAAGTTCGAGTACCGCTTCCATAAAATCGAGGAGGAGCTGCGGCTGCGGGGCAAGACCCCGGCAGATGTCAACTTGGAAGAAATGGACGAAATATGGAACCGCTGGAAAGACGGAGAGCCGGATAAATAAAGGCCCGAGGGCCGAGACGGATTTATTTCCCTTTTTTAGGCTTTGGCGCCCGGTCTTTTAGAATGTTGACGGTAGCCTTCAGGTCACCCTCCTTCCCGCCCAGATCGATAACCAGGTGCCAATGACCCGCTGAGGGGGGTTGCAGGTTAGCCGGGGAGGTTGTGGCGACTCCCCCGTGGAACTTGTACTCGTCACCAAACCGGTAGTGTTCGTAATCTTTCTCGGTCATCATCCTCAGGAAGGCCTGCATACTCAGTGTGACCTGGACAATATCATATTTGCCCAGATCAAGCTGGTAGTGCAGATAATGCATTTTGCCGGGAATGGCTTATCCCCCTTCTCTAGATATAATTCCGAACATCTCACGACTGGTGGTCTGCAATCTATTTATTACTCCCAAGCCGGGAAGCACCGCTAATTTATTTCGAACCTTAGATTCCAACGATTATGTTATCCCCAATTACGCCCATATCATATAAATATATCAATAAGTTAACCAGCTGCACAAGCCCCTATTATAATGATTCCGTCAATCCAAGGTTTTCACATAAAAGTGCAACACCGTAGCCGTGAACACCATAAACATGGTGGCAAATCCCAGCCATATCTTGCGGTTGCGCAGCTCCCGCATCAGCAGTTTCACCTCACTGATTATCTTTGAGGCCAGTATAATACCTGGTCGGCCCTCCTCAGTCACGCGGGCGGCGTCGAAGGTGTGCACCATGGTGCGTGACTGGATCAGGGCGGTGCGGGCAGTCTGCATGTCCAGCAACAGATCGGTCACTACCAGTCCGCGGTTTTCCGCGGCGGCAATACCCTCTTCGGCCAGGCGTAGCGTGTCCTTGAGGGTCTCCAAGGCGCTGCGGATGTAGCGGGCTTGCAGCCCGCCGGGATCGTCCGCTGAGTCTTCGTGGCACTGGGCACAGACGGAACCTTCCTGCAACCCCACCATTTCTTCGCTGGTTTTTTGAATATCATGGGCGGTGTGGCAGGTGGCGCAGCCGTGATAGCCCTCGGTGATAAATATGGTACGCATTTTGGACTGGCTGAATAGCAGCTGATTATTCACGTGGCAGGTACCACACGCCTCCTGGGCCGACTCCACCTGGGGGGGAGCAGCGCCGTGGTTGCCATGGCAGTCGTTGCAGGTTGGGGCGGCCATGTCGCCCCGGTCATGCAGCGCCACCCCGTGCACGCTGCTCCGGTATTGCTGCACTATATCACTGGACAGGCCGTACCGGCTGATCAGCTGCTCCTCGGCATGGCAGTTACCGCAGGTCTCAGCAACATTTGCATGATAGACAGTGGATCCGGGATCGGCGACCCGTTTGATGTCATGGGGGTTGTGGCACGAGGCACATTGGGCCACGTCGGGATTACCCGCCTGCAGGCTGCGGCCGTGACCAGAGGTCCAGTACTGGGCCACCTGATCGGTAGGCAGGTTGGGATTGTACCGTTGCATGAACTCCTGGTTGCTGTGGCACTGGCCGCAGAGCTCCACCACTCGCAGGCCCGTGGGAATGCCGATGAAGCCTTTAGCCGGGTCCTTAGCCTCATCAAAATCCCAACTGTCCGGATCTCCCCCATGGCAATCGACACAGGTGAAGCCCGCCTGGCCGTGGACATCAAAAGGCACTGTCTCGGCCGGCGTGGAGTAGGGCGGATCCTGTTCCAGGTGGCAGCCGACACAACCTATTTCTTCTTCCTCCCCTTGGCCTTGGACGGTCCCCATGAGGCAGGCCGCCACCAAGACCGGCGCCATAAACCTGTGCATTACAGATATCCCCATACGGTCATAATGGTCATATATACTATAATCACTATCCCAATGCGCTTGATCAGCCGGTAGCGTTTATCATCGTTGCTACGATCGATAAAGGGGACCAACAGCCATACCAGGAATGCCACCAGGAATCCCAGGATGCCCAGTACCTCCCCTTCAATAAATAATATGTGGGCAGGAATGAATTTCAAGGTCTGGAACATGAACATAAAGAACCACTCCGGCCGGATGGTGGCCGGAGCCGGGGCAAACAGGTTCGCCTTGGTCCCCAGTTCCCACGGATAAAATACCGCGAAGGCCGCCACCACGTTCAGAACCAGCAGCCACAGGATCATGTCCCTTAGAATAAAATGTGGGAAAAAGGGCATGAAGCGCTTCTTCTCCTCAGGCAGATTCTTGAAGGAACGCGATTCGTGCATGCCCTGCAACTGAATGAAGGCCAGATGCAGGGAAAGGAAAACAATAAACACCAACGGCAGGATGGCCACGTGAATGCCGAAGAAACGGGGCAGGGTGGCGCCGGTAACTTCGTCGCCGCCGCGCAGCAGAATCAACATGGCTTTGCCGACAAACGGAATTGCTCCCATAATCTCGGTGCCCACCTTGGTGGCAAAGAAGGCCAGTTCGTTCCAGGGTAGCAGATAGCCGCTAAAGCCGAAAAACATACTGAGCCCCAGCAGTATTACTCCGCTGACCCAGGTCAGCTCCCTGGGCTTGGCGTAGGCCCGCTGGAAGAAGACCGAGAACATATGCAGGAACACAGCCAGCATCATGAAGTTGGCCGACCAGCTGTGCAGCGACCGGATCAACCAACCATACTGTACCCGGGAAACGATGAACTGCACCGACTCGAAGGAGTCGTTGATACCCGGGCGGTAGTACATCAGCAGCAGAATACCGGTGCACACCTGCACCACGAAAAGGAACAGGGCCACCCCACCCATATAGGACCAGTACCACCCCGGCCCCATGGGGACCTTTTTCTTGCGCATGAAATCCACAATGGGGGCCACATCGTAACGCTCTTTGAGCCACGGGCCAATTTTATTCATGCTCTACACCTGCCTTTGCGATACCCAGATCTCGCCGCCATCGGTGATATTTACATCATAGATTTCCAATGGCGCCGGCGGCGGTCCCGAAATCACTTTCCCCGCCAAGTCGAACCTGCCGTTGTGACAGGCACACCAGATGAAATTTTCCTCCTGCCGGTATTGTACGATGCACGCCAAATGGGTACAGAGCGCTGAAAGCGCCCGGTAATTGCCTTGATGGTCTTTCAAAACGATCACCGGCTTGCGGCCAAACTGGATGATCTTGAACGGTTCGGTCCATACTTCATCCGCTGAGCCGATCTTCATGGAGGTTACATTGGCCTCTCCCACCGGTGGGGGGACCAGATATTTGGCTACCGGGTATAAAATGGTGCCCAGCCATCCCAGGACGCCCACACCCAGGAGCCGCTTAAGTAATGTCCTTCGCGAAAGATTGGCCTTGCTCGCCTGGTCAGTTGGATCGTTTTGGTTCCGGTTCACATTAAACTCCAGCTGTTGCAAATTTTGGGTTGCGAGGTGATTTCCACCGCCACCCAAAAATTAGGTGGCAGTAGCCGGCCTACCGTCGCTGTAATTATTAGCCGTTGAAGATGTGTCATTTTAATCCCAGCATACCACAACTTGGTCGCCGGTGGGCGGTTGGTGCAGCCACCAGCCGCATATAGTGCTCAGGGCCGGGAGTGGGCCGCGATATCTATCGCCGGCGAGGCTGGTGCTACTCCCTCATCCCTGCAGGATAGGGGTGGGCAATTTTAGCATACATGGTCTCGAAGTCGAAGCCGGTGAATTTAGGACTTCTTTCATTATGGCAAGCGGTACAGGTTTCCTCGTTGGGCATGACCAGTCCCACCGAGTCGGGCGAGATGCTGCCGTCGAAAATGCCCGTCATAATCTTTCTGGACTTGTAGTTCTTGCCGGCCCCGTGGCAAGACTCACAGCCCACATTTTCCAGGGACTTGTTCTTCCTCACAGCTTTTTTATTGGCTGCATCGGCGACGAATGCGGCGCTCAGCAGCTGGTAGCCACCCAGGCCCATCCCGACGGTATGGCACGGCAGGCACTCTGCCGACTCGGATGGCAGCTCCTCCAACCCTCGCTCCTTAGCGATCTCCAGCGCCTCGTGGCTACTGAGGGTCGCCAGGGCAGTGGCGTGCTTGGTTTCACTCCAGATACCAAACTGGTTGCCCTTGGCCTCAGTCTTGTGGCACATCTTGCAACTGTTAGTACCGACATACTGAGCGCTGTCTCCAGCCAGCAGTACGGTGCCAGCCAAAACCAGACAGGCGGCGACTACCCGGATCATCTTAACCTCCCTGCTATTATTGCCCGGTCGGGTGTGGGTCCAAACTGACCAGAGCACATCCCTGACCGGCGATAATCCCCAAACCCCATTAAAGTGGTCATTGAGGTCTTCTTTAATTATTAAAATTTACGGGTTTTCCGGTTCGCGGACAAGACCCTTGCCGACCCTGGCTCTACCCTCCTGTACCTGCTTGCTCTCTTAGCGGCAATCAATAGGGCTTTAAACATGACTTCCAGAGCTAATCCGGAGCGGTTCCCGGTTCCCGCAAGACCCTGCGACGGACAAGTGAGGGCGAATCCAGGCGGATAATGCCCCCACAGGTATAGCGTCGCCGGTTTGACAAATCGCCGTAGATTTTGTATATTAGGTTGGAAGGAACGTGCTCAATTAATTGGGGAGGATAGCTATATGTTTAGACCAGGAAACAGACGATCACAAAGAGCTGCCAAACCACCGGAGGTGATGCGATGAGGCCAACACTCTTAGCTACAGCTGCTCTCTCCCTATCAATACTTTATGCCCAATCCCCAACTATTCTCTCTACTACCCCTGCTAAAAATGCCCTCAATCAAAGAAAGTATATATGAAACGAATAATTCTAACCTTACTGCTCGTTCTAACGCAAATGGCAATTGTAGGCTGCGATAAAAATGTGCCCATTGCCGCTGAAGAACTCATCGGTACTGTCTGGCTATTGGATTCACTCTGGACGCCAATTGAATTTGGCGCAGTGGAAAACGATTCACTCAGATATAGGACAGCCGTTCGAGATGTTAAATATCTGCCTGATGGGTCGTACGTGTTGAGCATTGAGTTTGACGGTTCTCTGTTGAGTGTAGATTTTTGCAACACAGGTGGTGGATCGTATGATATAGAACAGGCGGGTTATATCTCGATGAATAGTGGGATTGAGCTTAGCGCTTTTATTGCGTCGGTTGGCGTGATCTCGAAGAAATACTGATGGAGGTAGCGCGCGAAATTGAGCGGTATAAAATTGACGGAGACCAGTTAACACTTCGCAGCCAAGATGGCTCATATAGCGCTGTTTTTACAGCAGAGCAATAAAACCCGATCAGAGAGCACGCGATGTCCAACCCGAGGGCGAGAGTGATCCCGTTCCCTTGGAATATGCCCTCTCCCCCGCCTACCCCAACCCCTTCAACCCAGTCACCACGATCGAGTACGCCCTAAAGGAGGACGTGCGGGCCACCCTGAAGGTCTACGACCTGCTGGGCCGGGAGGTGCGGCTGCTGGTGGACGAGCACCAGCCGGCGGCCTACCACTCAGTGGTGTGGGATGGCCGGGATAGGTCGGGCCGCCCGCTGCCCAGCGGCATTTATATCGCCCGGCTGACGGCAGGGGATTTTATCGCCGGGATCAAGATGGTGCTATTGAAGTAGTATGACGCATGTCCCGCAGAATGCGGGGGTGCTGCTGAAATAGACCTGTCACAATGGGGGCGTACGGCTCGGGAATCAGCCGCTCACTAGCCGCCCTCACAGCTCCTGATTAGGAAATCACGTCCGGGGTATAGCTGAAACCCCTTATGACCACTTTTCAACCAGCAGGACAACATCCAACTGCCTACTGCCGAC
>JACZSB010000197.1 GCA_022574435.1 Fidelibacterota bacterium | reverse complement strand
AGAAGGCGCCACCCACTATATCCAGCAGACCCTGTTTGGTCAGATGGTCTATTAAAGTGAGGGTATCTATCGGTTCACCCACATTCTGCAACTCATCCATGGCGCTGTAAATCTGGTTGTGGATCTCTTTATAAAAAGCCCCCTGCGGCAAAATATTCACTACCCGGTCGAACGCCCCCTTTTCGATCAGGATGGCGCCCAGCACGGCCTCTTCCGCCTCCAGGTTCTGGGGCGGCAGCTTTAGTTCGCCGTTCTTTTTGGCCGCCATGGTCTGCGCCTTAGCCATTGTTATTCCACTCAGTTACCGGCCGCTCTCGGCCCTTCAACGGGGGGCAATCCGGCTAGTTCCCGGTAGCGGTCCCGAATGGCCTGGAAATCGATCCAGGCGTTGGGCTTGAAGCCGGAGTTGCGCAATAGCGCCGCCGGGTGGTAGGTAACCATCAGCTCGATCCCCTCGTAATTGAATATACGCCCGCGCATATTCTTCAGGCTCTCATCAATTTTGAGCAAGGTCCTGGCCGCCACCCGTCCCAGGGCCACGATCAGCCTCGGCCGGATAATGCTCAGCTGCCGGTTTAAATAGGGTTGGCATTGGTCCACCTCAGCCGGCCGCGGATCACGGTTTTCCGGTGGGCGGCATTTGAGCACATTGAGTATGTACACCTCCCGGCGGGAAAGGCCGATCGCCGCCAGCATTTTATCGAGTAATTTGCCCGCCTGCCCGACGAAAGGTTCGCCCTGCAAATCCTCCTGGCGACCGGGAGCCTCACCAACCAGCACCAGGTCGGCGGCGGGATTGCCCACTCCGAAAACAAATTTGGTGCGGGTGGCTCCCAGCGGACACTCCTGGCATTCCCGGATTTCCCGGTTGAAAGCCGCCAACTCCTCCACCTGGGAACCATCCACCCTGCTGTCCGGTTCAATAGCGCTATCGGCGGCCTCCCCCAGCAGCAGCTGGTCGCCAAATAGGGTTTGCTGGCGTACCAGATAACTACGGGCCGCTGCGCTGCCGGGAGTCATTAGTCGCTCGTGGTCTTGCCGGACTCGTCCAGCTCGTCACCGCCCTCTTTCTCGGTATAACGCCACTCGAGCCGTTTTTCCATGAAATCTTCCATAGCTACCACCGTGGCTTTTTCTTCCTCCTCGTAATCATTCTCTTCGGGCAATTCTTCTATGGCATACTCATCTTCAGGATAAACTTCCTCGCCCACTACCTGCTCGGCTGCCCGCCGGCCGATGATCTGGATGGCCCGTTCGCCCAGCACCGTGACCGCCTCAAAGATGTCGGGCGTACGCTTCAAGATCTCTTGGAAGGATAAAGTTTCTAATTTCATGCAGTTTCCCTTATGATGTTTCTAATCCGGTCAACCGCCTGGTCCAGGTCGTCGTTGACCACAACGTAATCAAATTTCGGCTTGTAGGCCAGCTCCTCAGGCAACCGCTCGAGCCGCACCGCGATCCGCTGGGGGTCGTCACTGGCGCGAGTCTTGAGCCGCTCTGTGAGCGTCTCCATATCGGGCGGGTCGATGAATATGCCCAAACTCTGCTCGGGGTAGCTGCGCATGATATTCACCGCGCCTTTAACATCCACATCCAGCAGCAGTGTCCGCCCCTCAGCCACGGCCGATTCCAGGCTGGCCCGCAGAGTACCATAGCGCTGTCCATGGACCCATTCCCACTCGATAAACTTCCCCTGGGCCAGATCCGCGTCGAATTCCGGTTCGCTCAGGAAGTGATAGTCCTCGCCGTCCACCTCGGTGGACCGCCGGGGCCTGGTGGTTGCTGAGACGGAAAAGCGCCACTGGGAGCCATCCTGCTGCAACCGCCGTATGATGGTCGTCTTACCGGCGCCCGACGGGGCGCTGATCACCACTAACCGGCCCTTGCTCATAAAATGTTCTGAACCTGCTCGCGGATTTTCTCCAGTTCATCTTTTAATTCCACCACCAGGTGACGAATCCGTATCCGGTTGCTCTTGGCGCCGATAGTATTAGCCTCCCGGCCCATCTCCTGTAACAGGAAGCCCAGCCGCTTTCCGTTGGTATTCTCAGCCGCCATGTAATTATCAAACAATGCCAAATGGCTTTTCAAACGGGTGCATTCCTCCGCTATATCCCGTTTATCAGCCATTATCGCCGCCTCCTGGAGCAACCGGGCCTCATCCACCGGCACGCCGTTCAACAGCTCCTGGATACGGTCGCGGTAACCTTGCAATTGCACCGCCTTGTCCGCCTCCGCCTGGCCTTCGATGTCACCCAGCGCCCCACGGACTGCTCCCAGGTGCTCTTTAAGATCCTGCGCCAGGTTTAGCCCCTCCAGCCGCCGCATCTCCTGCAGGTTGCCCAAGGCCTCGGTCAGGGCTTGCGGCAACAGCTTTCCCAGCAGATCCGCCCGGTCGGATTCCTCCAGGTCGATAACGTCGTGGAGGCGGGTATAATGTGAAAGTCCCGGCTCCTCCTTAATGGCCAGTTCCTGCGCCATCCGCCGGAACAGCTGCTGGTACTGCTTCAGCCGGCCGCTGTTTAACCTGGGCTCCGGCGGAGCTCCGTTCTCCTCCGCATAGACAACGGAAATCGAAATTTTGCCACGAACCAGGGTTTCCTGCACCTGTTTCCGGACTTGGGGTTCCCAAGCTTGGAGGCGCTTGGGCAGCCGTAGACCGATATCAAGAAAGCGGCCATTAAGGCTGTGGATATCCACAGTCAATTCCATACCTTCCAGCGAGGCGCGCCCCTGTCCGTAGCCGGTCATGCTCAAAAGCGCCATTTCACCCCTAATCTAGAGCTGCAAAGCTACGAAAAGCGATTTTAAAATGCAACCGCCCTGACTAAGTAAATCCTTGAAATTCAGACAGATAGAAATCACCGATTTCTCCCCTCGGCCCTGCTCAATGTCAGTCCACGCCCAGGAAGGCCCGCAACTGCTCAAGGTATAACACCAGTGTGATCTGATGGGTGGGCTCAAAAACCTGGGCCGCGGTATCGCCCAGATAAGCATAATCTACCCGGAAGGGGGCGAGGTCGAGCCCTAAACCGAGGCTGAAGGGATACAGCCGGGAGCCGCCGGCCCTCAGAAACAGGTTATCGTTCAGCGCCAGTTCCATTCCCAACCGGGTGAGAAAGCTAAACTGGCCGAGTTGAAAGCTACGCTCCAGCCGCTCGCCGTCCAACCGGGAAGTGAGCTCGGCTTCCAGGGCCACCGGCCGATCCACCACCGGCAGGCGCCATTCGAAGCGCAGGCCGGCGGTCAGCCGTGGGGCGATGGTCTCCCAATGCCCGGTGCTCCAACGGATCTGGGTGGTGGTGATATCCTGCAGCAGGGCGCCGGCCGAAAGGCCCCACCCCAGTTCGCGCCACAGTCCCAGGTCGAACCCCAGCCCCAGCCCCAGCTCCTCCGCCAGCCAGTGGCCCAGCAGTTTGGCGTTCAGCCCCCAGCGCCAACCTTCCTGTTCGCGGGGCGCCAACGATAGCAGCAAGCCCCATTCCCGCTGATTGAAATAGCGCACCCGCTCGGGGATCAGGCGCTCGCCGTCACCCAATTGCCCGTCACCATCCAGGTCATCGAGTGCCCCCCGAGTATCGGGTATCCCGTCGACCCCTCGCCGGACCACCCCCAATTGCATCGCCAACCGTCCGCTGGCACCCAGGGTGGCAGCCGCCAAGTCGGCGTTTACCACACCGCCGAACTGCTCCCGGTGGGCCAGCACCAGGCTGGTGCGCATAGGGCGTCCCACCAGAGCCGGGTTGAAAAAGCCGGTGGCGGCGGCGTGCAGGGCCGCCACGCCGGTACCTCCCATGGCCATACTACGGGCATCACCGGGAAACTCGAACAGTTCGCCGGCATACTTGGCCTGAGCGGTAAGGCCCTGGGGAAGTAGCAGCAGTAGCAGTGGCAGTAGCAGTGGCAGTTGGCAGTTGGCAGTCGGCAGAAGGAACCTGCCCCGGACCGAGCCGGTGGCGGGGGAACGAAGTCGTCGCAGGCGACGGAAGCTGGGTAGCAGGCCTCGGCGTGAAACTTGTAACCCGTAACTCGTAACTCGTAACTCGTAACTCATAAACCGTGTTTCTTTTTCAGGCTATCCAATAGATTTAGCGCCTCGACGGGCGTCAGGTTCTCCACCACGACCTGTTTAAAGTCTTCCTGCAGAGCTTGTTCCCGGGCTCCGAACAGGTCGATCTGCTGTTTACTGCTGCCTGCGGCCGAAACCGGGGGCGGCGGCTGTTCCTGATCCGTAAGGGTGGCCATGATCTCCCCGGCCCGCTGGATTACCTCCGGCGGCAGCCCCGCCTCGACGCCCACTTCCAGCATCAGGAAGATCATCGAGCCCAGCAGCGATCCAAGGCCCTGTTCGTGGAACAGGTCGAGCACCGCCTCGTCCTTCGCCGAGAGCTCCAGCGCGCCCAAGCGCAGGCAGCCGATGCCCTTCGCCAGCGCCAGCAGCGTCGGCCAGGCTCGGCCGCTGGCGTCTTGCTCCACGCTGACGTAGCTGTAGAAGCCTTCGCCCCGTTCATAGAGCTCGCGAAGCTGTCGCCCGATCATCCGTGGCGCCAGCATCAGCACGTCGACGTCCGGCGAGACGGTGAGTTCGCCGAATGCGAGGTTGTAGCCTGAGGCGACGACGAGGGCATCGTCTTTCTGAAGATGCGGCGCGATCTCCGCCGAAAACACCGGCGGCAGATCTTCATCGGGGATGAGGAGGAACAAGATTTCAGCCGCCTCCGCCACCTCGGGCAGAGGCCGAGGCGAAAAGCCGTCCTGCTCCGCCTGCTCCCACGAACCGTCCTTCAGCGTCGCGACGAGGATATCTCTCACGCCGCGGCTCGGCTGAGCTCGCCGAAGACTATCGCGCAGGTTCAGCGCCTGAGCGCGCCCCTGATTGCCGTAGCCAACGATGGCGATGCTGCGGCCATCGAGGTCACTCAAGTCTCCATCGCTCTCCCCGAAGGCGCGGATGGGCGTAACGTCGTCAGTCATTCTAGTGAGATGGGATGCACCGCATGGCCGTTGCTTCTGGGGCAGTTATGCCCGCCTGGATAGATTGGGCCGTCACACAGGATGCAGATGGGCCGCCCGGCGCGGATCAGCTCGTCCGCCCCGTCCGCGAACGCCCGGCACTGATCGCGCGTCGCATTGCAAGAGAATGAGGGCGTCGCGTTCTCATCCTGGTCCGGCTCGTAGGCGAAGATCCGCACCATGCGTTGCGCTTCATCGTAGCCCATGCCCAGACGGCCGATCTTAAAGTCCACCTGCGGCTGGTCTGGGAACGTTCCGCCGCTGGGCGCACCCGCCTCAGGCGAAGCGTCGCCCTCCTCTGTCTGCTCCAAGAGCTGACGAATAGCGACGGTAAGAGCGGCCAACTGCTCCTTCTCCAGCCAGAGCGACGCCGCTTCGCCCTCGCTCAGCAGCCGCAGGCGAAAGGTGCGGTTTCCCGGCTCACCGATCGCCTCTGCCTCAAACAGCTCCACCTGGCCAAAGTCCCGCATAGCGCCTACCTTGTACGACCCTTTTGCTGCTTCACGCCAAACTGTTTAAGCTCACACGCCTATCTTCGGTCGCAC
>JACZSB010000196.1 GCA_022574435.1 Fidelibacterota bacterium | reverse complement strand
GCGTCCTTTACAATAATGCCTCCCTGGACGACAATAATTGGCTCAAGGTGCGGCTCGAGGGTCGGATTTCCAACCGGGACGCCTATGGGTCCAAAGTGAAGGTCACCGCCGGGGAGCTGGTGTTGACTCAGCTCCTGGTCTCGGGCAGCGGCTACTACTCCACTAACGCCAGGGAACTTTATTTTGGTCTCGGACGCAATAAGCGCATAGCTCAGATCGAAGTGACTTGGCCCAGCGGCCAGGTGCAGACCTTTAAGCCGGTCAATCCTAACCAGACGGTCTATATCGTGGAGGGGGAACAACTCCACGAAAATTCGTTGGTGCTGGCCGTCACAGCCACCTTATAAAGCCGATTCTGCCCAGTCTAGGCTTGTTGCAGTTGTTTGGACTTGGGCCGCAGCCGGGTGAGCCCTACTCCGGCCACCCTGGTGTTGCCGATCAAAAATACGCCACCGGAATGACTATCGCCGCCACAACAGTTACCGGTGCGGATCTATTGGCGGATGCTGAGTCATACGAAGGTGTGTTGGTTGCCATCGATTCAGTTTCAGTAACCAGCCTGAACAGCTTTGACTGGTCTGTTTCCGACGGCACCGGCGAGTTCCTGATCGATGATGATTGGCTGGCGTCCACCAGCGCGGCAGACACCATGATACAGAACCTCGCAGTTGGTGATGTGATCCTGGGGCTGGGCGGTATCTACAATCACAGTTTCGGGACCATCAAGGTCCAGATCCGTGATTTGGAAGATCTGGGTGTTGAACTGGGGGTGGATAGGTTGGCCGAATTGCCGGCTGTCTTCTCGCTAAGCCAGAACTACCCCAACCCGTTCAACCCGGCCACTACCATCAACTACACCTTGCCGCGGCAGACCGAGCACACCCTGAAGGTGTATAACCTGCTGGGCGCCAAAGTAGCCACCCTGGTGAGCGATACGAAACCGGCTGGGGCCTATTCCATCACCTGGAACGCCCAGCGCTTCGCCAGCGGCCTGTACTTCATCCGCCTGGAAGCAGGGGATTATAATAACGTGAAGAAGATGATCCTGCTGAAGTAGGCCACGGTCTGTAGCGCACTAATCCGCCAGCTGGCGGACTGGGCGACAAATTCGGGGGAGGGGCTAAAAACTCTACCCCGATTTTATTATCACCGGCGGCAGGAGTAACTTCGGTTATGTCGAAGAGTTCATTTCTCAGAAAGTTTGGAATTGCTCTGCTGGTCTTGGGGCTGCAAGGGTTGACCGCCCAGGAGCGGACCTTAAAGGTCATGGCCTACAACCTGCTGAACTATCCCGATCACGATGACCAGTATGTACGCACTGATTACTTTGTCACCATTTTTGGCGCCATTGAGCCCGATATACTGGTGGTGACTGAAATTAAATCGCAGGCCGCTGTTGACCGGCTGCTGGAATTTGGCCTCAGCCGCATTTCCCGCGATTATGCGGCGGGCCCCTTTATTGATGGCCGGGATACCGATAACGCCGTCTATTACCGCGCCGACAGGGTGACCCTGGAGAGTAACATCCGCATCACCACCGCCTTGCGCGATATAAACGGCTATACCTTTTCCATTGACGACCATGACGACGGCACATTCACATTTACCATTTTCATGGCCCATCTCAAGGCCAGTACCGGCGCTGAAAATGAGGGCAGGCGACATGCCGAGGCTCGGAGGCTGGCAGACTACATCGCCCAGCAGGACAGTAACTACTATTATGCCTTCGCCGGTGATTTCAACATTTATAGAGCCAGCGAGGCGGTCTATAAGCTGCTGCTGGACAGCATGGCGGTGGACCTGGAAGACCCCCTCTATGCCCGGGTCGAGTGGCATGACAATTCCAATTACAGCTACCTGCACACCCAGTCTACCCGCACGGGACAATTGCCTGATGGCGGCGCCTCAGGGGGGCTGGACGACCGCTTCGACTTCATCCTGCTGTCCCACCAGATGTTGCGCGACAGTGGTCCGCTGACCTTTGCTACCGGCAGCTACAGCGCCTTCGGCAACGACGGCGACCATCTCAATGCCAATATCAATGACGGTGACAACCGGGTAGTGACAAGGAGCATGGCCGACGCCCTGTATTACGGTTCGGACCATTTGCCGGTGATATTGGAATTGTCCTATCCTATCACTCTGGCGGTTGCGGAGCGGGCCACATGGCCTGTGACCTATGCCTTACATCAAAACTATCCCAACCCGTTCAATCCCGGCACGACGATCCAATTCGACCTGCCGGTGGCCTCGGCTACCCGCATCACGGTCTACGACCTGCTGGGCCGGGAGGTGGTTCGGCTGGCGGATGGCCCCCTGGAACCGGGGCATCACAGGCTGGAGTGGGATGGACGGGATAGCCGGGGCCAGATGGTACCGACCGGTATGTACATCGTGTCGATGAGGACCCCGGAGTTCGGGAAAAATATCAAGATTTTGTTATTGCGGTAGGCGCCTGGCCAGCCGCTACACCCACCCCATTCCGCCAGCTGGCGGAGGTCCCCTCCCTCGCTGAGGGAGGGGAAGGCGCCGCAGGCGTAGGGGTTGGCTGCCACACGCCGGCCCTAAGAGGGGATCGGGGCTTCCCGGCTCGGCCCGGCCTTTGGGCCACCAACTGCCCCGGTCTACCCGGCAGGTTATTGCCGGCCGGATTGTTCCAGCACCCTAAATTCGGTCAACATTAACCGACCAACTTGACCGCATTGCCCCATGAAAACCATCATCGAGCCGTTCCGCATCAAGGCCGTGGAGCCGATCCGCCTCACCAGCCGCCAGGAGCGGGGCGCCATCCTTAAGGCGGCCCATCATAACCCGTTCTACCTGGCGGCCCGGGACGTGCTGATCGACCTGCTCACCGACAGCGGCACCGGGGCCATGAGCAGTGAGCAGTGGGCCGGCCTGATGCGGGGGGACGAATCCTACGCCGGCAGCCGCAGCTGGGAGCGTTTCGAGCAAGCGGTTAAGAATGTCATGGGCTTCAAGCATGTGATCCCCACCCACCAGGGCCGGGCGGCGGAGCGGATCCTGTTCGCCACCATGGTCAAAGAGGGGCAGGTGGTGCCCAACAACACCCATTTCGACACTACAAGGGCCAACGTGGAATTCATCGGCGGCCGGGCGGTGGACCTGGTGATCCCCGAGGGCAAGCGGCCCGAGGTGGTGCACCCCTTCAAGGGTAACATGGACGTGGCCGCCCTGCAGGCGCTGATCGCCGAGGTGGGGGCGGAGCAGGTGCCGCTGGTGATGCTGACCATCACCAATAATTCGGGCGGCGGGCAGCCGGTCTCCATGGCCAACATCCGGGAGGTGGCGGGGGTGGCCCACCAGCACGATATTCCGTTATACCTGGATGCCTGCCGCTTCGCCGAGAACGCCTACTTCATAAAATTGCGCGAGGAGGGCTTCGGCGATAAGACGCCGCTGGAGATCGCCCGTGAGATGTTCGCCCTGGCCGACGGCTGCACCATGAGCGCCAAAAAGGACGGGCTGGCCAACATCGGCGGTTTTCTGTGCACCAACGACGCCCTGCTGGCCCAGCAGGAGAAGAACCTGCTGATCCTCACCGAAGGCTTTCCCACCTACGGCGGACTGGCGGGCCGGGACCTGGAGGCCATTGCCGTGGGGCTGGAGGAGGTGCTCGACGAGGACTACCTGGAATACCGGCTGGCGTCCATCCGCTACCTGGGGGAGCACATCGCCCGGGTGGGGGTGCCCATCGTCCAGCCGCCGGGGGGCCACGCCATCTACATCGACGCCCGGGCCATGCTGCCGCACATTGAGCCTCTACAGTATCCGGGCCAGGCGCTGGTTTGCGAACTGTACCTGGAGGCGGGCATCCGCTCGGTGGAGATCGGCTCGGTGATGTTCGGCCGCCGCGACCCGGATAGTGGGGAAGAGCTGCCGGCCGAGATGGAGCTGGTGCGGCTGGCCCTGCCCCGGCGAGTGTACACCCAGAGCCACGTGGACTACGTGGTGGAGGCTATTGTCAACGTGTTCGAGCGGCGGGATGCCATCCGGGGGATGAAAATGACCTGGCAGGCGCCGGTGCTGCGGCATTTTACGGCCAAGTTTGAGCCGCTGACCGGCGCTCATTGAGCTCGCCAGTACGAATTTGCAATAACAGTTGAATTAGGCGCTTTTTATATGCATATTATATGTGCGCATATTGTATGCGCATTAAATGTTGCTGCATTATAATCTTAAGTAAGGAGTAGTGATAGTGCCTGCACCAGGGAAGTCTGCAAAAGAAACAAGGCGAGTGAACCTATCTCTTCCCGAACCTCTTTACAATGAACTCTCGGCAGTGGTTCACGAAGAAAAACTAACCTATACTGAAGCCATCCGCCGGGCTGTCGCCAACTGGCTGGACCAACGCACACGGGCCAAAATGGTGGAGGGCTACAAAGTTCTGGCTCAAGAGAACCGCCACCTGCTGGCTGAATTCGAGCAAGTGGATGAGGAGTCGTGGTAGTCATGGCGGCAGTACGTATTCGTCGTGGAGATGTCGTATTGGTAAACCTGGGGCCTGGAAAGGGAAAGGAGCAGCGTGGGCGCAGTCGTCCTGGGGTGATAGTCCAGAATGACTTGGGCAATCAATACTCGCCCACGACTATCGTGGTGCCGCTGACTGCTGCTGTGGGAAAACAGGTCTATCCCTTTCAGGCCTTAGTTAGTAAGGGCACGGGGGGGATTACCAAGGACAGCATAGCCAAATGCGAGCAGGTAAGGGTGGTGGACTGTGGCCGGATCACTAAGAAATTGGGGCGGCTGAACCTCGCTGCCATTAAAGAGATAGATGCCGCTTTGCGGGTCTCCTTGGCGTTATAGCGGTATGCGAGGAGTTACTTGGGCCGTCGGGAAGCTAGCCCCGGCGTATCACTTTCTGAGGACCACATCCAGCCCTTAGCCGCTGCCCTCAATATTACCGCCACACCCACCTACCCGACGCTTAACCTTTCTGCCTAATTTCAGCCACCTGATAACACCCATATCTGTCCGGAGAATTGTCGGCATGATCTTCCCCAAACTGTTTATACCCGGTCCCACCCAGGTGGACGCGGCCACCCTGCAGGCTATGGCCCAGCCCCAGGTGGGCCACCGCACCGCCGAGTTCTCGGAGCTCATGGAGCAGGTGGTCAGCGGCCTGCAGCGGGTGCTCAATACCACCGGCCGGGTGTTCCTGTTCTCCAACCCGGCTACGGGTGTGTGGGAGGCGGTGGTGCGCAACAGCGTCAAAAAGGGGGCCTTGAACTGTGTCAACGGGGCCTTTTCGGCCAAGTGGCATACGGTCACCAAGGCCTGCGGGCTGCCCTGCGAGGTGCTGGAAAAGGAGTGGGGCCCTTCGACAAGTTTTGGGCCAGCCGTGAAGCCCGAGGACGTTGACCGGGCGCTGGCCAGCGGCAAATTCGACGTGGTGACCCTGGTGCACAACGAGACCTCCACGGGGGTAATGAGCCCCCTGGAGGATATCGCCGCCATGATGGCCGAAAAGTACCCGGAGGTGCTGCTGCAGGTGGACGCGATGAGTTCCATGGCCGGCGTGGAGATCAAGGTGGACGACTGGCGGTTAGGCAC
>JACZSB010000195.1 GCA_022574435.1 Fidelibacterota bacterium | reverse complement strand
ACAGCCCCATATTTTTCCAGGTGGCCATAATGGCTATGGAAGGCATGGCAATATCGGGATCGGTGAGCCACCCCACCCGGCCCAGTCCCATCAGTGCCAGCAAGGCGTTGAACACGCCGGTCTCGGAGGAGTAAAGCTGTTTCCACATAATGGTGATCACCACGCCGGAGAGCACCACCGGCAGGAAGAAGGCGGCCCGGAAGAACGCCCGGGCCCGGATCGGCTGATTGAGCAATGCCGCCAGCACTAAGGACAATCCCACCTGCAGGGGGACATGCACCATCAGGAACTTGAAGGTATTCCACAGTGCTTTCCAGAACAAGGGGTCCTGCACCAGGGTGGTGAAATTCAGGCCGCCGATCCACTGCATGGGTGACAGCAGGTTCCAGCGGTGCAAGGTGAGCACCAGGGAGAAGACCACGGGGAAGGCGGTTATCACCAGGAAATGGGTGGCATACGGGGCCAGCAGCAGATAGGGGCTAGATCCGGCGCCAAGTCGTTTCATGGAGCTACTGCACCCCGGCCTTGCCCCGCGACTCGCGATCGATCAGAGCTGTCACCCGCTTGGTCATGGACGCCACGGCCTGAGCAATGGGCTGGACCTGGTATAGACAGGCGGCCTCATATTCCTGGGAGATGATATCGAAAATCTCCTGCAGGTAAATAGTATGGTCGGTTCCGACGATGAAAGGGATTTGCCGGGCGAAAATTTCAAGCAGGGGGTTCGCCGTAAAATAGTCTGCGTAGAGGGAATCAGTTATGAGGTCTCGCCGCATAGGCAACTGGCTGGTGATCTCCAGCAGCGACCGGTCGGCAGCCCGGCTGGTCATGAATTTTACAAATTCCCAGGCCTCCTGCGGGTAGCGGGTGGTTGAAAATATTACGATGTTTTTAGGATCGCCATAGGTGTGCACCGGCTGGTCTCCCGCCTGCGGAACCGGCAAAAGGGTTATGCCGTACCTGAAATCCTCCGTTTTGTACTTTTCCAAATGCGAGATCGACCAGGGGCCGGAAATGTGAAACACCACCTTTTGGGCCAGGAAAATATCCTCCTGGAAGATCGATAGGGGGAAATAGCCCTCCTGGTAGCCCCGGCGGAAGAAGGACAACACTGCCGCGGTTTCCGGCCGATCCAGTTGCACCTCGTGACCATCAAGTAGACTCTCACCACCGGTGGCGGCTATGTAAAAGGTATAGAAATCGAAAAACCGCTGCCACCATTCGGCCATTACGTTGGGATCCAGCAGCCAGCGGTCGTAGTGGCCGTCCCCGTCAAAATCTTTTACCAATCTGGGCGCTAGGGCGAAAAACTGGTCATAAGTGCGCGGTAGTTCCGTGATTCCGGCCTCCTCCAGGAGCCCTTTATTGTAATACAGCAACAGCGGATTGGCTTTCCAGGGAAACTGGTAGAACCCGCTGTCGGGCGAGCGGAACTGCTCGATCAATTCATCCGGCAGGCGGGCATACAATACGGAATCGAAATCGGCGAACTGGTCCAGCCGCACCACGGCCCCCGCCTCGCGGTACTGCTCGATCACCCCCGGCCAGATATTGGAGTAGATATCGGGTGTGGTCCGGCCCACAATGGCCGCCAGGATCACCTCCTCGCTGGACTGTCCGGCCGGCACCGGTTGAAACCGGACCGGTAGATGGGTGGTATCCTGGTTCCACTCGGCCACTATCCGCCGGGCGAACTCGATCTCGAAACTGTTGGTGGCGCACCAGTAGGTCAGCACCCCTTCCGGGCGGGACTGGCTGCAACCGGCCAGGCATAGTCCGGTGGCAAAGAGAATTAACCGATGCTGCAACATAGGCCCAAATTTGAACGGAAAAGTCACAGCCTCACATCCGGGGAATAGCCGGTAGATTGCCCAAAGGACCGCATTTCCATAACCGTAATCAACACCGCTTTGTGCTGTCGGGCCCGGTTATATGCGCGCTTGGGTCCGCCTCGCCCCTTACTGGTAATTTAGAATGTCTGATGCAATTCATGTTGCCATCTCTCTCAGTAAGGTGACCGAGAGTTCTGCAAACACATTTCCACCAGCTCCTGGATTTGCGCCACCCCCACGCACATGACTGTGTCCGCCCCTCCCCAGTAGATTTTGACTGTACCGTCATTCTCGGGGACGGCCCCGCAGGTGAACACCACGTTGCCCACGTATCCGGTGAGCTCCCAGGGGTCTTCGGGCTGCAGAATCCATTCATCCGCTATGCCGATGATGCGAGCCGGGTCTTCCAGGTCGTGTAGGGCCACCCCCAGCCGGTAGACCGCTCCATTCATGGTGGGAAACACGCCATGGTAGATATTCAGCCAGCCCTGATCGGTTCGAAAGGGGGTGGCGCCGGGACCAATTTTCATCTCATCCCAGTGATAGGTCTCCGGCTTGATCAACAGCTGGGAAGCGCCCCAGTGAATCAGGTCCGGGGAATACGAAATCCACATTGACCACGGGGAAATCTCTGAGTGCGGGCGATCCAGGCGCACGTAGCGACCGTCAAACTTTTGAGGGAATAGGACTACGTTTCTATGGTCGGCCTGAGTAATCAACGCGACCCGGTCAACTTTTTTAAAATCGGATGTCCGGGCCAATCCGATTCTAACACCATGCCTGGAATAGCAGCTGTAGGTGATGTAGTACGTATCCCCAATCTTGCATACCCGTGGATCTTCCACCCCGAATTGTTCATAGATCGAAAATACTCCATTCTGCGCAGGTACCATGAACGGCTTTGGACGAACATTAAAGTGGAACCCATCTGCACTGTCCGCTATCCCGATGATGGACCGTCCATTACGCCGGTGTGAGCGGAACAGCATAATATACTGTCCCCCGTGTTTGATAACCGCGGCATTATGAACCGTCTCCACCGGGTAGGGCACGTCATTTTTGGTAAGGATAGGATTCCCCTCGTAGCGCTTTACGAGCGGCTGCATTAACACTCCCGGTTCAGTATGCTTGCCCTGCATATCAGTCAGCCCGTGGCACTCATACGGCTGCGCCCGTCTCGACCGGCACCCGGCTTGTCGATTCCCGTACCATCAGCTCCGTGCCGATACTACGGTGATAAAGACCACCGCCGGGGTTCTCCAGGCATTCAAATAGCAGCCGCACCGCCTGGACACCGAGCTCCAGTTTGGGCACGTGTACCGTGGTGAGCGCCGGTTTGGTTTCGGTGGCATAGCGGATATCATCAAAGCCGATTACCGCCATATCGCCCGGAACGTCCAGCCCGCGTTCCTGTAGGGCGTTGAGGCAGCCTAAAGCGGTGGTGTCATTGGCGCAAACAACCGCATCGAACTGTACCGCCCGATCCAGCAGGGTAGTAACGCCCCGGGCGCCAATCAGTGCGGTGGTCTCCTCAGGAACCAGGAAATGCAAACTATCATCCTGCGCCACCTCGGACAGGCCCGCATGGTGCAAGGCGCTCTGGTAGCCGCGAAAACGTTCCCGGATCGAAGCGTGCCGGCACGACCCGCCCACAAAGGCGATACGCCGGTAGCCGTGGCGCAACAGATGTTCGACAGCCTGGCAGGCGCCATCGTGATTCTCTATCTGCACCAGGTTTGAGTCAATGGATGGATGCTTATAATCGACCAGCACGTACGGTATATTCAGCGGGTGAATATAGGCTACCAGCTCCTCAGGCACACTTCCGGCGATTATCACCCCGTCCACATCGCCGCCCTTGAGGAAGCGAGGTGTGTCCTGGGGTGGCTGGAAGGTGTCGCCCACCGTGGTCACCAGGAGATAGTAATCTTTCTTGCGGGCCTCCAACTCTGCGCCCAGCAAAACGCGGCTGTAAAAGAACTCGGTGCCGGAGAGGTGTATATCGGAAATGATAAAGCCCATATTGCCGGTCCGGCCGGAGACCAGATTGCGAGCGGTTTGGCGGGGATGATAGTTATGCTTGGCAATTATCCGCTCCACCCTCCGGCGGGTCTTAGCGCTGACATAACCGTGGTTGGATAGCACCAGGGATACGGTGGAGACCGAAACCCCGGCCAGCCTGGCCATATCCTTGATCGTCATTTTAGCCATCATCTGCAACTACGTATATCGCCGCTATCAGCAGCTCGAAACGGTTCGATAATAACGCGAATAAGCACATGAGTCAACTACTATCTTGTGTGCTTTCGATATACACGTAACGCGAGGTGGACGGCGAGTTATACGGCTCTCTCCGCAGGTATCGAAACGCTTCGATATAAAAGTGGATTTATTGGCTTAGGGACTGTTTAAAGCAGAAAATTGAAGCGCCAGCAACGCCTCAATGGTCGACTCAGCGCCGCTGTTGCGGTTTACAGTGGTGGGATCGTTAATCCCATCGAAACAACGGCCGCTGGCAGGGTCATACATCACGATGCCGGCCCGGTTATGGCCACTGAACCAGCCCAGCAACCGCCCGGCCAATGCCGCGTGCTCCGGTCGCCGGGTAATAGTTGCCAGCCGCTGGATGCCCCGGTAACTGGAGCCGGCCCCATAGGCTATCTGGGGAAGCTCACTGGTGGTAATGCTGTCCCCGGCGGTTACCCTGATCTCCCAAAAACTGCCCAGCCCAACTGCCCAGGAGAGGTAATTATCGGCCCAGTATTCTACCGCTGCCAGGTAGGTGGAATCGCTAGTGGCCTGAAAAGCCTCCAGCAGCGCCAATGCCTGGAGATTGCCCCAGCCATGCCACAGGTTCTCCCAACAGAAGAACAGCCCGTCCACGTCCGAGCCCGGTCGGCGGTACTGGTAGGTCAGCAAACCATCGGCCAGTCGCCTAATTTGGCGGCTGTAGTCCAGGTCCGAATGGGCCTGCATTTTCGCCAGCGCCAGCAGGAACTCGGAGGCCTGATCGGGAGCCTGGTTCGGCAGCCAGCCGGCCCTTGCTCCCAGACTGGTCGATACCATCTGGGGATAGGCGGCCAGGATGGCGGCCAGGTGCGATTCACCCAGGCGAAAGCGGGCCAGCAGGGTATCGGCCCAGGGCGGGTCGCGCTCCTGAAAAATGGCGTAGGCCGCGGCCAGACCGCGCAGGCCCCGGGCGGCCCACCAGCCGAACCCGGCCCGGCTGTTGTGATGGCCGGTATTGATGGAACCATCAGCCCACATGAAGTTATTCCAGGTCCCGTCAGCGCGTTGCAAGTGCAGCAGGAAGCGGCTCAGCCCCCGGGCCACGGGCAGCAAATCCTCACGGTCAAAGTAGAGGATCTCAGCCTCCAGCACTTCCAGCAAACGACCCACATCATCCACGCAGGTGACCCCTTCGCCGGCCGCCACTACAGGCTGGTAATCGGGATATTCGGCGTAGATGTGCACGAAGGCCAACTGCTGTGTGTCAACTTCCACCGAGTCCACCAGGGACAGGATATGCGCCAGGTTGGCGGGGGATTGCCTGGGCGTAGAGGGAGCCGGGCGGCGGCAGGCAGCCATTAGAGCCAGCAGGGCCAAGCCGGTCCCCAGCCAGCGGATAGCGCCATGGGCCGGGATGATCATCACACTGCGACTCAGATCGGTTAGCGGCATCAGCGGCAATTTAAGCACTAGCCCCTGGCAGTTGGGCTGGCAAGGATCGGCCGCCAATCGGCTATGCCCTTCCA
>JACZSB010000194.1 GCA_022574435.1 Fidelibacterota bacterium | reverse complement strand
GGCGAACGATTGCGGTTCGTGCGCTTGGAGACGGTGCCCGCCGACCGGATGGTGGACGAGCTTTCGGCTATGATCACTGCCCTGGGTTGCCGCTGCTTTGTCATCGACGCCAAGCCGTTCCGCACCGAGGCCCGCCGCCTGGCCCGCCGCCATCCCGAGGTGGTGGTGCTGCAATATTTCAAGGAGCAGACCTTTAGGACGGGCACTGAGACTCACGAGGGGATCACCTATCATACCGTTAGCGAGGACCGGGAGGACTCACTGGATGCCTACTGCGACCTGTTTACGTCAAGCCGCCGGGGGGTGATCTTCCCCCGCTACCTAGGTGGGCGGGACTTCCTGGACAGCGAGGTGGCCGCCCACCACCTGAAAGGCAGCCAGAAGGTGGAGACCCTGGACCGGCGGCTGGGGAAGATGGTGCCCCGCTTCCGCAAGGTGGTAGACAACCACTACCTGATGGCCGGCAACAACGCCCGTAAGGCGCTGGTGCTGCTGTCACAGGGGCGCGGGCCAGGGGGGCTGGGGGTGCTGCCGGTGTTTGGGGGATATTAGTTAGGAGTTACGAGTTTCGAGTTACGAGTTACGGGTTCCCCGTTTCCGGCACCTAATATGCAATCTCCGGTATCCGATTATCTAAAATCCAATATCGATCCCCACCTACGGCGGGATAGACATCAAGCATCTGATTCCATGGGCCACTACCATCCAATGATATTTTCAGGCACAAGAGAATCACAACCGATCGTAAAGCGAACGGAAGTATCATAAGACCCATGGGACCCCGATATCTATATCCGTTTGTTCTCGGCTGCTACTGTCAATCCTCACATTAATCCCCAACTATTTTTAAAAAAATCCCCTCTTCGCGCATTTCGCGCACCTGACGCCTGAGGCGAACGACAAGCCCGTTTGCCCTCCGTAATCTCACACCAGCATGAGAACGGAAAGCACATATCTCAGCCTGCCAAGTTCATTTCTCCCCCATAACCGGAGGTGTCATGGGACTGTTTGACAATTTGCTCAATCGCAGACATAGAGCCCTGGCCCCCAGTATACCGGTGGCCACCCTGCCCGGTGGCGGCCGTTCATCGCAGGAAAGCCTGACTACCATTACTAAGGGGCTAGCTTCCTATCTATCCTATTGGGACGGAGTGGAACCGGCCCTGCCACCCAGCTACCTTGATCAGATCGCCCGCATTTCGCTGGTCAATCCCGACATGAGCCAGGCCCTGAACAATTGGGTGGCCCTGGGCAACCCGGGCCACGACCTGGTTATCACCGGGGATGAGAATATTGTGCAGGCGGCCCACCAGCGAATCAACGCTAAGGCCGTCAGCCTGGCCCGGCACACCGCCGGCATTGACGGTTTGGTAAACAAATATTTGGAGCAGGTGGCCCTCACCGGCGCTATCTCATCGGAGGACGTGGTGACACTGGGTAGCAATCCCGGCGTGGAGGAGGTGGTAATAGTGCCGGTACGGCAGATCAGGTTCCGGCGCGAGGGTGACCAGTATGTCCCCTACCAGCTGCCCGATAAGGGCGACGAGATTCGGCTGAACCCGGTCACCTACCGTTACCTGGCGTTTATGACCATCGAGAACAGCCCCTACGCCAAGCCCCCCATGTTGGCCGCGCTGGAGCCGATCCTCGACCAGCATGAAATGAAGAAGAACATCCAGTTCATCATTAGAAAGTTCGGCCTGTTCGGTCTGATCAGCGCCTCGGTCACGCCCCCCAAACGGGAGGTGGGTGAGACAGTTAATGAGTATCAAAAACGGGTCCAGGAATACTTGTCGGAAGTTTTGAAGGCCTTCAAGGAGAATTTCCAGGAGGGAATGGCGGTCTATACCAGCGATATTACGGTGGAGCGCACCAACCTGACCAGCGACGCCCGGGGCGTACAGGAGATCTTCCGGATGAACGAGGAACAGGTGTTTTCCGGGCTGGGCAGTGACGCTTCCATGCACGGCCGCACCTACTCCACTACTGAAACGTACGCCCGGGTGGTTTACGACCTGTTGCAGCGCCACGTGGAGGGTTTCCAGCGGCCTGTCAAGCGCCGTATAGAGCGCACCTACCAGCTGGACCTGGCCCTGGCGGGTATCCCGGTTGACCAGGTAACTCTGCATTTTAATCGAGCCCGGTCTCAAGATCCCTTGACCGATGCCCGGGCCCAGGACCTGGCCTGGCGGGTGTTGCGTGAGAAGGTTGAGACCGGTCTGGTGGACCCCAACAACGCCGCTCGTGAGTTAGGCTATGACGGCTGGGATGACGTCAGCCGGATCACCTTTGCCGGGGGCGCCAAGCTTAAGCATGACCCCCAGCGGAGGATGGTCGCACCGTTGGAGCGGTCCCACCGCTTCCGGTTCGACAAATTTGCCCAGCGCTATCTCTACCGCCGGCCGCACATCGATCTGAGTACTGGTACCATGGATAAAAGGAACGAATCGCCGATTGCTGACGGCCGGCCCGACAGTCGTGAAACGACGATTGAGGACTGGTTGCGCCAGGACCTGGTCGCCGGCCGCCAGCTAACTGAAACAGAGGAGGACTAAAATTGAGTCGAGCACAATCTAATCAGAGAAAATTAAGCGCCCAAGCGCAGGCGTCCCTATTCCAGAAATCGACGCTCATCGGCGGCACCGTCCGCCTGAAGCTGCAGCTGCCCTTGGCCCATCCAGCAATGGACATGCCGGCGGCGGCCTCGGCATTTTTAGCCGCGGGTAGCGGTAGCCTGGAAGATCTGCAGCCTCGGGAGGGTGACCTGGTCGCCTTCCCCTTCCGGCTGTTGTCGGCGGCCTACCTGGGGCCTGGTGGCTACCACCTGGATTTCTCCCAGCCATCGATGTTGGAGGCTGCCCTGCCGCTGTTTTTAGAGCCGGAGGCTGAAGGCAGCCGGCGCACCGGCGCCCTGGTGGTAGTCCGGGATCACAGCGAGAATATCGGTGATCGCCTGGGGCTGACCAGCAACGTGCGGTTCAGCGCCGCCGCCCCGGATCAGGGCCTGCCACACCCCGGGATCGACGCCGATCTGATGATCAATTGGAAGCTGGCCGGCGATGTGGTGCGTCTCTTGCTGCACCAACCGCCCCTGGTTGAGGCTTGCTCTATCTCGCTGGCCTTTAATTGGGAGAAATCCCATCCCCAGCTGGAGGATTGGCAGTTCTGGATGCGGTTGGGCGAAGAAATTGACGGCTCGCTGGTGCGGGTGGTGGTCAGCGAGATCATCGCAGTGGAGCACATCGGCCTGGTGTACGCCGGGGCCGATCCTACGGCGCGACGACGGTACCAAGCCGATGACGGCCAACCGGTTAAGCAAAAGGGTGGCTTAGGGAAATCCGCGCCGGCCAAGCCGGTAATGACGGCCAGTCTGACTGCACAGGCTACTGAACGGCCGGAAGGAGCAGCGACTGGTGAGATCGTCTTGCCCGCAGACAGCCCGGTATGGCTATTACTGCAACTGGACCGGCCCGATCGAGGACAATTGGAAACAAAGACCGCTGAACTGGCCACCTGGGCCGAGCTGGGCCGCCGTGCCCTGGATGACCTGCGCACCGAAGTGCGGCAGCTGATCATCAGGATCGATGGCAGCCAAGAGCTCGATTTCTCACAGGGCCTGCTGAAAGTGGTCGAGGTGGCCGATGAACCAACATTGAAAGCACTGCGCCGCGAATACAGCCGCCGGCTGGAGGCCCTGGTGCCGCCGGTATGCCAGGTATGCGGCAGTGACAAGGTGTCGCGGCGCTCATCGCGGGAAGGCCAGGTGGTGGCCCGGGATACCGATGCCGTTAAGCCCAACCCGCGCCTGTACCGCTAACTGATTGTGGTCCGCCGGTGGGCGGACAACCTGAAACGACAACGCTTAAAGCGAAGAGGAGATGGTAATGAGTATATCCTTCAACGGGATTCGCGACAAAGCCACCTTCACAGCCAGCAGCCTGACCTACGGAACGGATGAAGGCAAAGTGTGCAAGGTGACAGCCAACCAGACCGTGGGCCTGTGTGCCGATGGCAACCGGTTTCACGGGGTGATAGAGACTATCGAGCGGGACAACGCCGTATGCGTGGTACGCAAGACCGGTTACTCTACCCTGGATTACACCGGCACAGATCCCAGCGCGGGGATCGTGAAGTTCCTCGCCGATACTGCCGGCGGGATCAAAGTGGATGCCACCAACGGGTATGAATACCTGGTGGTCGACGTGGATACAACCGCTAAAAAAGTGACCCTCTTTTTAGGGTAGCACAGGAGGAACCATGAGCACAGAGTTGAAACGAATGAAACTGGAACTGGGTCTGTACCAACAGGCGGAGCAGCGGGGATTGAGTTTCACCGACCTGCTGGGCCGGTTGGATGACGGAGCCTACCTGGACCCCGAATCCGCCCTGGATCCTTTCCAGCAGCAGATGGCGGTCCGCAACCTGATCACAGTTGGTCCCCAGGCGGTACAGCTGGAAGCATTTTACGAAACCGACAGCCGCTTCCTATTCCCTGAGTGGATCAACCGCCAGGTGCGCGAAGGGATGAGCCTGGGCAAGAACGCCCTGCGGCTGTCCGACCTGGTCAGTGTGGAAACGGAGATTGATTCCGGTGTTTACGAAGTTCTGCTTTCGGAAATGGGCAGCGAAGTCACACCCAAAAGGATCGGCCAGGGCGGGGAGTTCCCCACCGTGGAAATCAAGACCGGCGAGCAGACCATCAAGCTCAGCAAATACGGGATCGCTCTGGCAGCTTCCTACGAGGCTATCCGCCGGGTGAAGGCCCCCATCTTTGCGGCCACCCTGCGCAAAATCGGCTTCTACATGGGCCGCCAGATGGTGGATGACGCCATCACCGCACTGGTGAACGGCACCGGCAACAATGACGCCGCAGCGGTTGACCAGGTGGCTGCCACCGGCACCCTGGACTACAGCGACCTGATAACCTTCGACTTGAACTTCGACCCGTTCGAGTCGGACTACTGGGTAGCGCCCAAGGACGTGATCAAGACCGTCCTGAATATGGTGGAGTTCAAGGACCCGCAATCCGGGTTTAACTACCAGCAGACCGGTGATCTGATCAGTCCCCTGGGCAACATTCTGCGCCGGTACGACGGCACCTTGCTGTCCACCGACCGCCTGGTGGGTTTCATGCACGACTTCGCCATCGAGAAGGTGACCGAGCGCAACGCCAGCCTGGTGGAGGTGGAGCGGATCATCAATAAACAGATCGAAGGGACGGCCATATCTGAAATGGTGGGCTTTGCCAAGATCGACAAGGATGCCACCCGCGTACTGGATATTTCCTTCTAACTGTCCTGGGCCGGCGCCGGGCGAGAGGCTCCTGTGACCAGTGGTTGAAGGAGCCTCCGCCGGCCGGTCATTTTGTCCCGTAGCAAGTTCACTAAAGGAGTTTCACATGGCCGAAAAAACCATTGCCGTCAAGTTGGCAGCCAGGCTGGAGGCGGAGGGCCGCGGTTTCTGCGATCCCAGCGAGCCCCGCAATGGCGAGATAATCACAGCCCGCAACTACGGTTCCGGCGGTTATCTGCGGGTGCACCCCAGCGGCTTCATCCAGGCCCTGATTCAATCGGGCGCCTTGATCAAAGTGAGTGTCAGTAATC
>JACZSB010000010.1 GCA_022574435.1 Fidelibacterota bacterium | reverse complement strand
ATCTCCATGATCTCCTGCGCCATCGGAACGCTGACCATCATGGCGGTGATGATCCACCTGATGCGCGGCAAGATAACGGCCTGACAAGCGGCAAAAAAAGGAGTTCAAGAATGAAAGAAATTCACACCGAAATTGAAATCAACGCATCCCCCGAGCGGATCTGGAAGGTGCTAACCGATTTCCCGGCATACCCGGAGTGGAACCCGTTCGTGCGGGAGATCGACGGGCAACTGGTGACCGGCGCCAAGCTTAAGGTTGTTCTCCAACCTCCCGGTGGAAAAGGGATGACCTTCCGACCCAAGGTACTGAAAGTGGAGCCTAATCGGGAGTTCAGGTGGCTTCGACAGCTCCTCATCCATGGCTTGTTCGACGGCGAACATTTTTTCATCATCGAAGCCTTGGACCTCAACCGTGTACGCTTCATCCACGGCGAAATATTCCGCGGAATCCTGGTACCCTTCCTCGGCAAAATGCTGGATGAATCCACCCGGCAGGGCTTTGAGGCCTTTAACCATGCCTTGCGGACCAGGGTCGAAGAAGACTCTCCTACCAACGAAAAGGATTGACCATGAAATGCATCATTCTCGTGCTGGGTCTCTTACCCGTCCTGGCCCAACCCCAGACCGGCGACGACGTCGCCAGATTGATCGACCAGCGCAACGAGCCCAAGGACATGACGACCGACATGACCATGATACTCACCAACAAAAAGGGCCAGACCCGCACCCAGAAGATCCATTCGGTGATGCAGGGCCGGGAGAAGCAGATCATCTGGTTCCTGGAACCGGCCGACGACCGGGGGGTAGCCTTCCTTAAGATCGAGCACAAGGACCGCGACGATGAGATGCGCATCTGGCTGCCCGGTTTCGGCAAGATGCGCCGGATCTCTTCCAGCAAGAAAGCGGAGAACTTCATGGGCTCCGACCTCACCTACGAGGACATGACTTCCCGCGACCTGGATGATTACACCTTCGAACTGTTGCGGGAAGATGAACTGGATGGCGCTGCCGTGTGGGTGCTGCAGAGCAACCCCAAGCCGGAGCTGCGGTCAGCCTACAGCCGGATAGTGTCGTGGGTCCGCCAGGCCGACGCCTTGCCGGTCAAGGAGGAATACTACAACCGCTCCGGGAAGTTGGAAAAAATTCGGGTAGTCACAACCGAGCAACTCCAGGGCTATACTATCGTCACTCGTATGTTCGTGGAAAACGTGCTCAAAAATCACACCACCGAATTGCTATTCGATAAAATCAAGGTGGACAGCGGGGTAAAGGATAATCTGTTCCACGAGCGTAACCTGCGGCGGCTGCCGAGATGAAGATAGTGGCAGTAGCAGTAGCAGTGGCAGTGAGAGGGGCTAAAATTGCGATTAAACCGTTGATCTTAGGTCTGGCGTTAGGCCTGAGTGCCACGGGGCCCCTGTTGGCCCAGTTGCACCTCCACGGCGATGTAAATCCTCTGGTGCGCATCACCCGGGCCCAGCGCGTCATGGACCTGCCCCACCGGTTCGTCACCATTGAGGGCCGGCGGCAGGGGTCGTCGGTGGGTATGTTTTTTGCCACCGCCCTGGAATACCGTCCCGGCCGGGACAGCCTGACCCTGGAGTTGCGCGAAGCCTACGCCGAGGTGTATACCGGCCTGGGTGATTGGCGTTTCGGCAAGCAGATTATCACCTGGGGGGCCGCCGATGGCAACAACCCCACCGATAACATCTCACCCTACGACTTTTACTACCTGTTCCTGCCCGGCGCCAGCCGCAAAATGGGCACCCTGGCGGCCTCGGCCAACCTGTATCTGGGCAGTTTAAACCTCACGGCGGTTATGGTTCCCCTTTTCCGGCCCAACCGGATACCGTTGAACGAGCCCGATTTCCCCATCTTCGGCGCCTCGGGCAGTCCCTTTGGAAACCTCCCGGTGGGGGAGATCCCCGTGGAGCGGGAACTGGGGAACAGTGAGGTCGCCTTGCGGATAGGGCTGCCCCTGAGCCGGGTTGATCTGTCACTGAGCTATTTTTCGGGGCACGACCGCATGTTTACCCCCATACCCTGGATTAATCCCATTTCGTCCATGATGATCCCCGACTCCATCACGTTGCATTATCTCTCCACCCAGGTTATTGGTGGTGATCTGGTGACCTTTATCGGTGGCTTTGCCGTTCGCGCCGAGGCGGCCTATTTCATGACCGAGGATGATGAAGGCATCTTGCCCTTTATCCGTAATCCCTATTGGCAGTACGTGCTGCAGCTGGACTACAGCGGCGGCCAGGCCACCTATATGGCGCAATACCTGGGCACCTATATCACAAAATTGGACGGCGATGACATCTATTATCCGTTGGGGACAATCACGGAGGATGACAACGAAAGGGATAACCTACCGCCCAAACTGGGCATGCCCTTTGCCGCCATCGCCCAGAACGCGGTCATGATAACCGCATCACGGGACTTTTCCGACGGGCGTTACTCCGTAAGGGGTCAAACCCTCTATGATCTGGATCACGGCGGTTATATGCTGGGTGGGCAGGTCACGGTCGGCCTGGAGGAGGCCTTTGACATTGAAGTAGGGCTGACTATGCTGGGTGGTGACGAGGAAAGCCGCCTGTATGCCATGCGCGATTTCAGCCACCTGAGCCTGGCGCTGAAGTACAGCTTCTAACCGTTGCTTTCCGCGCGATAAATGAAGACCCCTCCAGCCGCAGCCGGAGGGATCCTTTTATACTGATATAGATTGCTGAACTTACTGACTTGCAAGTGCTTCAATTGAATTCGTTAACAGAGCTTTAACGAGGGTCGGGTTATGGACGACATAACCACCATCCTCAAGAGCAATCAATCTGTAGTTGTAGATAGCGCCGGCGATTTTAGGAGCGACAGTCAAAGTGACACCGCCGCCAAGAGATACACCGCTGTTGGCAACATAACCCTCAGAATCAAGGTAACCGCCTGCATCGAGGAGAACCTTGAGGTCGGCGATAAGAGCGTCAGTAGTTGCCTTTGAAGCCGCAATCTTGTCTTCCATATCTACACCAGCATGGCAGGAGGCAACACAGGATTTGTCGCTGAAGTGACCGAGATCGCCGTCTCCATCCGCATCGTGTGGATCTTCATACATGTTCCAGGTGTGGCCACCTACCACATAGTTGCCACCTTCAGCCATGTGGCAGGTTACGCAACCATCACTAATCGATGAATGGGCATGCGCAGTATAAGCAACTGTGCCCGCAACCTGGTAACCGGCCGAACCGTCGAGCATATTGGCTTGGGGACCGTGGTGGGGACCAAAGCGCTTGGATGTAATGGTTACATCAGCGCTGGCGGTGAGAGTTGGGATATCAGCGTGTCGTGCCTGGTGGCATGTGGCGCAGATATTGCCTTCGCCGAAGTCGGCAAAGGTCGTTTCCAGGGTATCGGACTGGATGCTGACGACCGGAGCAGTCACTCTACGGGCCCAATCATCTTCAGTATAGGTGTTGTGAAGATCATGGCAGGTGCGGCAATTTTGCTGATTCGGTGTAGTGTAAGGCGCTGTTATTTCCGCGCCTGCTACGAATTCCACAAATCCCTGGCTGGTGTGGCAACGGGCACAACTGCTGCGGTTACCATAAGCGGCATGACCACCGGTTGCGTGGCCGGAAACGTCATACTGGGCACGTCTGCCAATCAGCTCCTCACCAGAGTTGTGGCAAACCTTACAACTCTCATTGATATCTAGCCCGGGGAGTCCGTCAGTACCAGCGGTTCCGTCAGCACCTGGAGGACCTTCCGGCCCCTCGCACCCCAAGAATATGATGGACAATCCGATCAGCGGCAGCAACATCAGGTGTAATCTGGAAATCTTAATATTTTTTATCACCTGCGCACCTCAATAGTTTTGTGATTTTGGCAAATTCGGTTCTGCGGCCTTAACCAAACCTTCACAAAGTTATTAAAAAAAGTTAATGAAGACAAGTATATCTTCATATCCTATTAATCTACGCTAGTGGATAATTACCGTCTAGAAACGGCAATGTGGGACACCCGGCGGATGGGCCGGGATCACAAAATATCGGTAATGCGGGGCTACATCCGGCCGATGCGGATGTAGATCACCGGGTGGAGGTGCAACACCTCCTGGCGGGGCATACGGCGCTCTGGAAAGGCTGGGTTGGTGGATAATAGTAGTAGTTCTTCACCCTTGAAACGAACCACCTTGACCATGGCCTCGCCGTCCTGGGTCACCACCACCGCCAGATCGCCGTTCTGGCAGCTGGCTTCCAAGGAGGCGATTACGATGGAGCCGGGTTTGACGATGGGGGTCATGGAATCGCCATACACCCGCACTCCGTACACCGCCTCGTGGCCCAGGTCGTCGGGCCGGTCCAGGTAGTCGTCTGTGGCCGCCGCGGTGCCGTCTAAGTTGGGGAACAACCCTTGACCGGCGGCCGCCAGCCCGATCACCGGTATAGGCGGCAATTTGCGGCGTTTTTCGTAGGGGAAGGCATCGGCCGGCAGCCCCGGGTTCTGCGAGCGGAACTTGGCCTCGGCCATGGCGGCGTAGCCAATGTTAAGGATCTCACAGATCTGGATCAGCCGCCCCTTGCGGGGGAAAGTGATACCTCGCTCGTAGGCGCTCACCTGCTGGTACTGGATGCCCAGGCGCTGGCCCAGGTCCTGTTGGGTCAGACCGGCCTGCTCGCGGTGAAAGGCTAATTGGTCACCGAAGGTCATCTGTTTTAGCTCAGAGATTCCCACTTCTTAGCAAGCATTATATATTATTTGATCGCCATAATACCAATACCTAATCCCACCATTCCAATTAGAACTGGAATGGCCCACTTCATAGATCGGACCTCTGTTGCTAGAATGGATATGTCCTTTGTTAGTTCTCCGACGTTAAAACTTAGAGCACGCAACGTGGTCAATACCTCGGAAAGAGCCATTCCTTCGCTTTCTGTAATCATCTCAATTTCCTCGGGGCGCAGCTCGGTAATACCTTGGAATGGCCCGTCATAAGGTTTGCTGGCTGGTTCTTCGAGCTTGTGAAACTCGACAGATAAGAAATCATCTTTATATGGTAGAGTTATCGACTTGGGGGTTAGATTGGTTAAACAAATTATAAGACGTCCATGGTATCCCGGATCAATCTGCGGTCCAGTAGTGGCGATCAATCCTTTTCTGGCGAACTTAGACCGCAACCCAAACCGTGCAGCATATTGAGAACCTAACCTTATTTCTTCCAGAGCCATCACTACAGCAAAATCCCCAGGCTGCAGTAAGATATAGCCAGTTTCCTTGATATTTACTCTCCGTTTTGTGCTGGTTGTTGCTCCCTGATCCCCCACTCTTAGATCGTAAGTGGCAGCTTGTATCTGTTTAGCATCAAACGGTTCAATAACAATATCACCTTTTTCACAAGCTTCTTGGATTTGTCGATCTGTTAGGATCATCGTGGCTCTCCCGGTTATGGAACGGCGTTATCGGAATTTAAAGGCCATAATAACGATTTCAAAAGAATAATATATTTAGTTTTGCTCGGGAAAAACTATTTGCCCAACGCCGCCCGATGCACCCGCAGCTTCTCCAGCTGCTCACGGTGGGCGCTCTGCTTCTCCCGTTCCCGGGCCACCACCGCCTCGGGGGCTCGCTGAATAAAGTTCGAGTTACCCAGCTTCTGCTCCACGGCGGCCAACCGGCCCTCGGCCTCGCGAATGCGTTTTGACAGTCGCTCGCGCTCTACCTCCAGGTCGATGAGTCCCTCCAGTGGGATGAACAACTCCATATTCTTTACCACCGCCGTGGCGCTGTTGGGCGGTTTCGCCAAATCTTCCCCCACCGTCAAAGTGGCCACCTTACCCAGCCGCGTTAGGTGAGGCCGGCCCCACTCCAGGACAGCGGTCTCCGCGGCTGGGCCTCTGACCAGCAGGTCGGCCCGTTTACCCGGGTCCACCCCCAGGTCCGACCGGGCGCTGCGCACAGCCGAAATCACCTCTTTAAGCAGCGGCACATCGGTTTCAACTTCTGCCCAGGTCTCATTAATCTCCGGCCAGGGTGCTACTATCAGGTCCGGTTCGTCCCCGGCCTTGACCAGCTGCCAGAGCTCCTCGGTAATAAAGGGCGCGAAGGGGTGCAACAGGGCCAGGAATTGCCGCAATGCGTGTACCGCCACCGCCAGGGCCGTCTCCTTTTCCCCGGGATCATCGCCCTGCAAGCGGGTCTTGATGAATTCCAGGTACCAGTCGCAATAGTCGCCCCACACAAAATCGTAAGTGGCCCGGGCTACCTCGTTGAGCCGGTAGCGCTCATAGGCCTGCTCCACCGCCAGGATGGTCCGGTGCAGGCGTCCCAGGATCCAGCGATCGGTGGGATCCAGCCGCTCTATGGGCAATTGGTCCAGGGGCGGCGGCAGCTGCTCGTCCAGGTTGAGCAGCACGAAGCGGGCGGCGTTCCAGATCTTGTTCATGTAATTGCGGCCTACCTCGATGTCATCCTCTGAGAACAGGATATCCTGCCCCTGGGGAGCGATCAGCATGATTCCGGTACGCAGGGCGTCGGCGCCGTAGCGCTCGATGAGCTCCAGGGGATCGGGGGAATTTCCCAGGCTTTTGCTCATCTTGCGACCCTGCCGGTCTCGCACCATACCGGTGAAATAGACCGTGTCAAAGGGAATGTCGCCCTGGAAGCGCAGGCCCGACATGATCATCCGCGCCACCCAGAAGAAAATGATGTCCGGGCCGGTCACCAGGGTCCGGGTGGGATAGAACCGTTGCAGGTCGCCGCTCTCCTTGTCAGGCCAACCCAGGGTGGCAATGGGCCACAGCCAGGAGCTGAACCAGGTGTCCAGCACATCCTCGTCCTGGCGCAGCTCCACTTCGTCGCCGTAATGCCGGCGGGCCAGCTCCAGAGCTTCTTCCTCGCTGCGGGCGACGAAAACCTGGTCATCGGGACCATACCAGGCCGGTATGCGATGGCCCCACCACAGTTGCCTGGAGATACACCAGTCGTGGATCTGCTCCAGCCAGTGATCATAAACTTTCACCCAGCGCCCGGGGTAGAAGGAAATCCGCCCGCTGTCCACCGCCTCCCGGGCCGGACGGGCCAGCTCGTCCATTCGCAAGAACCACTGCCGGGACAGATACGGCTCCACCATGGCGTCGGTGCGTTCGGAGTAGCCTACGTTGTGCAGGTATTTCTCCACTTTCACCAACAGACCTTGCTCTTCCATGGCCGCCACCACCGCCTCGCGGGCCTCGAACCGCTCCATACCCCGGAACCGCTGTGGCACGTTATCGTTCAGGCGGGCGTCAGGGTGGAATATATTCACCACCTCCAGGTCGTGACGCTGACCCATTTCGTAATCGTTGGGGTCGTGGGCCGGAGTGACCTTCACCGCGCCGGTGCCGAACTCAGGGTCCACAAAGTCGTCGGCGAAAATGGGCAGCTCCCGTCCCACCAACGGCAGCACCGCCACCTGGCCGATCAAGCCTGAGTAGCGTTTATCCTTGGGATTGACTGCCACACCCGTATCGCCCAGCATGGTCTCGGGGCGGGTGGTGGCCACGGTCAGCTGTTTGGAACCGTCTTTGATCGGATAGCGGAAATACCACAGGTTACCCTCGGTTGCCTTATGGATCACCTCTTCCTCTGAAAGGGCTGTCTGGCCCACCGGGTCCCAGTTGATCAGCCGCTTGCCGCGATAGATCAAGCCATCTTCATAGAGGCGCACGAAAACTTCCATGACAGAGCGGTAATAGCCCTGGTCCATGGTGAAGACGGTCCGGCTCCAGTCGCAGGAGCAGCCCAGCCGTTTAAGCTGCTCGATGATCAGGCCGCCATAGTTATCAGCCCAGTCCCAGGCCGCCTCCAGAAACTTTTCCCGGCCCACGGAATACTTATTCTGCCCCTGATCACGGAATTGCCGGACGATTTTGGCTTCAGTGGCTATGGAGGCGTGGTCGGTGCCCGGCAGCCATAGGGTACTGTGGCCCTGCATCCGTGCCCGGCGCACCAGGATGTCCTGGATGGTATTGTTCAGCACGTGGCCGACGGTGAGGATGCCGGTCACATTGGGCGGCGGAATTACTATAGTGTAGGTTGGCTGGGCGGCGTCATCAGTGGGGCGGAAATGACCCTGCTCTTCCCAACGGCGATACCACCTGGACTCCACCTGCCGGGGAGTGTATACCTTCCCCAGTGTGTCTCGTGGCACGGCCGCCTATTTCTCCAGGATCAGGCTTAGGGCAGTGGTAAGTTTCAGGACGTTCTGATTAGCGGCCACCAGACGCTGGCAAACAATTCTGGTTAGATTGAGCATAATCTTATAGCCAATCTCATGATTGCTCACCAGCAGGTTGAAGAAATCCTTTTCCTCCAATAGACCCATTTTGCAATCGGTCAGAGCCTTGACCGTGGCGCTGCGTTTATCTTCTTTCCCAAATACTGAGACTTCGCCGAACACCGGCCCATCATCACCCGATAGCCGGACAATCGACTTGTCCCGGGAATCGTAATTGGCCGATTTAGTCATGGATAGCGTGAGCGCCTGGCTGATCTCCACTTCACCGGAAATCAGGAAATAGACCACACCTCCTCTATCGCCTTCGTTAAAAATCGCTTTGCCGCCAAGGAAATGCTGCGGCTTCAGATACTCAGCTATCACAGCCCGCTCTCTCTCAGAGAATCCCTGGAGCAGAGTAATCCTGGCGATTTCGCTGGCCGAGATGGCACTCATGGGATCACAATCGCTCCTTCGCCCTCTTGAATGACATGGTCGTCGGTTGGATTCACCATCACCGCGATGCTCTGGCCTTCGCCGATCCCCTTGCCGGCCTCACGCAACTTGCGCTCAATGAACGCGTCCAGCTGCGAGGTATCGGCGGATAGAAAACTGGAGAAGTCCGCTTGCTCTTCCTCGGTGAACAGGCCGATGGTGATCCAGCCGTGCGCCTTACGGAAGTGGCTGTATAGCTCGCTGAAGGTGCGCCCCACGTACTGGGCCTCAATAGCCACCCGTTTGAAATGGTGCGGTGATTGGGAATCCAGCAGCTCGTTGGCGGTCTGGGGAATCCCGGGGTGCATCACGTGTGAGACGATCATGAAGGAGCCGAAGTTATCCGCCAGCACCACGCTGTCGGCCTGGGCCCGTTTCAAGGGGGAGATGGCCGCCTGGTCGTTCACGTAGGCCACTACCCTTATGTCCGGATTCATGTTCTTGATAGTCAGGGTGGCTAAAATGGTCTTCTCATCACTGGTGCCGCCGGTAGGCAGCTCGGTGGTCAGCAAAATTACCGCCCGGGCTTTTTCCAGGTTGGCCTGACGCAATATATTCTCATTGGTGAACTCACCCCGGATGTACTTGAGGCGAGTATAGCCGTAGCTGTTCTTCAAGGCCTGCATGCGCTCTTCAGCTTCCTCATTGATCAGGACAAAGTGGGAATCGTCGTTTTCAATGGCAAAGAAAGCATCCAGCAGGCTTTCCATCTTGTGGTGCCAGCCGCAAATGATGATGTGGTCTTTAACTTTAATCTGTAACAATCCTTGATTGGCCCGCAGTCTTCGAGAGACGATTACGGAGGCAATGGTCCCGGTGAGAAAGGAAGTCAGTGAGATTCCCACGAACATGATCAACACCGCCAATACCCGGCTGGAACCGCCGGACGGGATGTAATCCCCATAGCCCACCGTGGTCATGGTGACAATCGCCCACCACAAAGCCTCCGGTATATTGTGAATTTGGGCATTTCCGACCCGGTTTTCCAGAAATAATACGCCCAGGCCGCCCACCAGGGCCGCCATCAGAATGTAGGCAAATATCCGCAACAGAGGGTTGCGATACAGACTGCGGATAACAGAAAGGCCGGTGACCATCTAATAATCTCGTAAATGCCAACCGCTATCGCCCCGGGACGATCCGGTTATTGTACAGTCAAGTGGGCTAATAGTCAACAGTTTCGAATGCCAACTGGATTCCCGGCACTGGGATGCTTTCATTCCTTGATGCGGTAGCCTCGAGAAAATAGGATCGCACCTGCCAGAGTAAAGATCACCGCTGCCGCGACCGACACCAGGAAAGATACGACCGGCGAGGTATCCGCTATATCCAACACCGCGTAGCGCAACCCGTTGATCATGTAGTACAACGGGTTGAACAACGAGATATTGCGCCACAAGGGCGGCAGCATATCGATACTATAGAATATACCGCCTAAAAACACCAATGGTGTTAGGAAAAAATTCACCAGTAACTGGATGTTATCGAAGGTCTTGGCGAATATGCCCACCAGCAGCCCCACCGCACCGAAGGCCCAACTCACCACCAGCAGCTCCACTACTATCAGGAACGGGTGACTCAGGGAGATATCGGTGAGCAGCAGGCCCATCACCAGCACCAGGATGCCGTTGATAAACCCTCGCGCCGCGCCACCGATGATATATCCCAGGGAGATTTCCAACCCGCTCAACGGTGTGATCAGGATATCATCCAGGAATTGCATGATCTTGGCCTGGAACAGGCTGGAGGCGCTGTTGGAGTAGGCGTTGGTGATGGCGTTCATCATCGCCAGCCCCGGGATGATGAATTCCATGTAGGAGTGGCCCTTGATATCACCGATGCGGGACCCCAGTGATTTGCCGAACACCACGATGTATAACACTGTGGTGAGCAGTCCGGGCACCAGGGTCTGGTTATAGAGCGACAGGAAGCGCTTCAACTCCCGGGTCACGAAGGTGTAAAAACCGGTGCTAATCATCCATCCGCCGCCCCGTCAGTTCAATGAAGACATCCTCCAGTGAAGCGTGATCGATGGTCACGTCGTGCACCACAGCTCCTGTGCCGGCGATGCGGGTCACGATATCCGCCAGCCGGCGTTCCGGCTGCACCACCTTGATCTGCAGGCGGCCGTCCTTGAAAGTGTAGTCATAGCCGTCCAGGCCGGCAGCCGCCTGATCGCTCCACCCCTCAACCGTGATACTCAGGCCATCCCGTTTAATGCCCGCCATGAGCTGGGCCGGGGAACCATCGGCGATAATCCGGCCATTGTCGATAATTGCCACCCTTTCGCACAGCAATTCCGCCTCCTCGATGTAATGGGTTGTGAGGATGATCGTCCGGCCTTCCTTGTTGAGCCGTCGCAGGTAGTCCCACAGCATGTGGCGCAGCTCCACGTCCACCCCGGCAGTGGGTTCGTCCATGATCACCAGCTGCGGCTCGTGCACCAGCGACCGGGCGATCTGGAATCGGCGCTTCATTCCACCGCTCAGGGCCCGGACCTTGACATCACGTTTGGCGCTCAGACCGAATTCTTCCAGCAGGCGTTCGGCATTCTTCCGGGCGATCTTGGCGGGCACGCCGTAATACCCGGCCTGGAGGATCATCAGGTCCCAGAGACTGAAGAACCAGTCGAAGTTGAGCTCCTGGGCAGCCAAACCGATCAGCTGGCGGGCCTGGCGAAACTGGCTGACCACATCGTAACCCATGACCCGCACCGACCCCTCGGTGATCCGCACCAATCCGGTGGTGACCCCGATAGTGGTGGTCTTACCGGCGCCGTTGGGTCCCAGCAGGCCGAAAAACTCCCCCTGCCCAACCACCAGGTCGATCCCTTTGAGAGCCTCGACCCCGCCGGCATAGCGCTTATACAAACCTTTGATCTCTACCGCTGGGGTCACTAGTCTTTCTCCAGAAGACAAATATTCTCGATATGGGGTGTGTGGGGGAACATGTCCACCGGCTGGGCCCATTTCAACCGGTAGCCCTGCTGGATCAGCAGGCGCACGTCCCGCACCTGGGTAGCCGGGTTGCAGGAAATGTATACCACCCGTCCTGCCCCCAACTGCCCGATCTCCGGAATCATCCGGGGATTCACGCCGGCTCGGGGTGGGTCCAATACTACCACATCCGGCGATAACACCTGTTGCTTTAACCGCTTGGCGTGGATTGAGAAATATTTGGTGTTCAGGTCAGCTGCGAAAAAGCGGATGTTGAAAACGTCATTGGCCAGGGCATTGCGGGAGGCATCCTCTACCGCCGATTGGGCCATCTCGAACCCCGCCACTTCCTGGGCCTGCTCCGCCAGCACTATGCCGATGGTGCCGGTGCCGCAGTACAGGTCGTACACCACTTCCCCGCCGCTGAGCCCGCAGGCGGCGACGATCTGTCCATAGAGTGCTTCGGCCTGGGCGCTGTTGGTCTGGAAAAATGAATTGGCGGAGATGTCGAAACTGCGGCCCAGTAAATTTTCGGTAATGGTCGGCTTGCCATGGAGCACTATTTCCCACTGGCCATAGGCCACCGACGCCTTGGTGGTGTTGATGTTGTTCACCACGCTGGCAATTTCGGGGAAGGCCGCCACCAGGTCGTCGGACAGCGGTTTCAAGCGCCGCGGTTCTTCCCGGCTGGTCACCAGGTTCACCATCACCTGGGGACTGTCGGTATGGGCCTGGGTCACCCGGATAACCAGGTGGCGCAGGAAACCGGTGTGCGCCTTGATGTCCCACGGCTCCAGCCCCAGCTCCTTGGCCCGGGCCTGCACCAGCTTCAGGATACCGTTGCCGATGGGGTGCTGCAGGTGGCACTCCTCGATATCCAACACCTTATCATAACGGCCCGGCACATGCAGCCCCAGCACCCAGTCCGAGGCATTGTCCAGATCGGCCTTATCTACCACCCAGCCGCGGTTCGAGCAGGTGAACTCCATCTTATTGCGGTAATTGAATGTATCCCGGCAGCCGATGATGGGCCGTACCTCCAGGTTGCGAAAGCCCCCCAGCCGGGCGAACAGGTCGGCCACCTGGGCCTGTTTCTGGCGCAGCTGCTCCTCGTAGTCCAGGTCCTGGGTGGCGCAGCCGCCGCAAACGCCGAAGTGCGCACAGGGCGCCTCCACCGCCTGCTGGGATTCATCCAAAACCTCCAGCACCCGGGCCTCGGCAAAGCCTTTGCGCCGCTTGGTGATCAAGGCTCGCACCCGTGATCCGGGCAACGCCCCTTTTTCAATAAAAACGACGAATCCGTTGTGCCGGGCCACCCCCTGGCCGCCATAGGCCAGGCTGTCTACGGTCAGTTCCAGCTCCTCGCCCTTTTTGGGGAGGGGCGCGGCCTTTATTGTTGGCGATTCAGTTTCCATCGGGGCGGGAATTTACGACGGGGTGAACTAGTATTTAACGCGCCAAGTGTAATTATTAAGGGTTGCTAGTGCTTTTCAATTATCGTAAGATAATAGTAACATCATGATGTCCCTTGCCAGGACCATTGAAAATCACTCGTCCTCAAATAACAGCGGTATTCTCTTGGGGAAACAATTCCCGCTCGGTAGCAGTATAACCGTTCGGCTGAGAATACCATGAGCCCGGAGCTACAACATTTAAAGAACGCACCTATTCGAGAGGCACTCATTGATATCCACGTCAAGATGCCGGATGATATTACTATCGAGAAAATTGAAGAGTTTGGCCAGCGTATTAAGGATGATTACCCGGGTGTGAGCAAGAAATGGGCAACAAAGTTTAGAATCGAACCGGGCAGACCACCTGAAAGAGACGAAGGGTCTCAACAAATTGGGTACGGATTCCTTTCTAAGGACAATAGACAAGTGCTACAAGTAAGGCTCAACGGGTTCACTTTTAGCCGATTGAGGCCATATGAAACTTGGGGGAAATTACTGGATGAGTCCAAACGACTCTGGAGCTTGTTTGTCGAGTCCCTTAAGCCTATTACAATCGAACGGGTGGCTTGTCGATTTATTAATGAGCTCGCATTGGAGATGCCTATCAATATCGATGATCTTGTTGCTTCTCCACCCTTAAGATTAAAGGGGTTGCCTGACGTACTGGAGACATTTTTAACACGGGTGGTTATTCCAAATGAGGAATTATCCGCGAAGACAATAATTACTCAATCCTTCGACGGAGTTGATCAAGAAGGAAAAGGCGTTCTGATCCTTGATATTGATGTTTTCAAGGATGGATCCTTTGCAGTGGATAGTGATGATGCTTGGGACGTCCTTGAATCTTTTCACGATTATAAGAATCAAATATTTTTTGCCAGCATAACTGAACATACTATGGAGAAATATAAATGACAGTCGTTGCAATTCCATTCGGTGAACTATCTGACCTTAATCGAACTTTCACCGGCTGGAGTGATCCGCCAATCGCTGTTGACGATCAAATCATAGAAGCTAAGGCACGACTGAAGGAAGCCGCATCGAGCCAGCCAATGATTCTGGCATTGAGCGGATTAAGCTCTGTCCAGAATGAATACTCCGTCGAAAACTGGGATGGTTTTGGAGCTCTTCCCGTTTCGGAAGGAGCAGTTTCTGAGGCAACCATCTTTCTTAAACTGTTAAATAACACTAATCTGCCTATGCCGCAGATTTCTCCTGAAGTTGATGGTGGTATCGAATTTGAGTGGTATCTACCAAGTAATCAAATTTTCACTATTAGTTTCAATGGAAGAAATGTACTTGGCTATTCCGGTATGTTTGGCAAAGAGGATACATTCTATGGCACCAGTAAAATCGATTCGAAGATACCGGATATTGTTAGGTGGAATATCTCAAAGTTTACTCAGAAATAATCTTGGGGTCTGGCCAATTCCAGGAAGGATTCAGAATAATGAATCTGTGACTAGGTTCCTGGTTGCAGATGATATTCGCACTTCAAATGGGACCATTAGACACAAGGCTTTTATTCCACCAACTGGCGAATCCGAACTATCTGTGTATCGTATTTTTGGATTGAACAGCACAACAATCTGGCGGATAGGCAAGTACTTGGTTGAGCGATATCGAAAAAAGCGGATCATAGGGAGGGCTGATGTCAATGTTGAGATCATCGAAGAAACTGTTCCCTCTTTGTATTTGAAGCGTACTTATGTTCCGCATCCCCGCCATGCAAATACAAAGGGGTTCCCTATTGTATCGCTTCCCAACCAAGAACGAAACGAAGTAATTCGTCAGACTCAAAAACAAAAGCAAAAAGTGATTTCTATGGAGCTTGCAAGGATCGCAAACCCTCCTATTAGAAACTAGCCGTATTCCCAACCATCTCCAAAAACTCCCCCTCACTAATCACCTCCACCCCCAGTTCCTCAGCCTTGGCTAGTTTGCTGCCCGCCCCGGGTCCGGCCACTACGTAATCTGTCCGGCTGCTGATAGATGATGCCGCCCGGCCACCCCGCGATTCCACCAGTTCCCGGGCCTCCCGGCGGGTCATCTGTTCCAGGTTGCCGGTGAAAACGAAGGTCTTCCCGGCCAAGTCAGCACCTACAGCCGCCTCCACCGCCTCCAATTGCACCCCTAATGCCAGCAGGTCCCGGATCACCGCCCGGTTGGACTCATTCCCGGTGAAGCGTACCAGCCCCTCGGCCACGATGGCGCCCACCTCGTGGATGGCTTCCAGCTCCTCCGTATCGGCGGCCAACAGCCGCTCCAGGTCGCCCTGGCAGGCCCGCTCCAGCACCCGCGCCAGGTGCTCGCCCACGTTGCGGATGCCCAGGGCGTAAATAAACCGGGCGAAAGTCGTCTGCCGGGAGGCATCTATGGCCGCCAGCAGCTTGGTGGCCACCTTGTCCCCCAAGGCTACCATCTTCTTGGATTGGCCGGCCTCGGTCTCCATCCGCCCCACCGTGCGCTCGATCTCCAGGGTAGCCAGGTCGTCGAAGGTCAAGCGATACAGGTCCGCCACGGTCTTGATCTTCCCGCTGGCGATCAAGCGCTCCACGATCTTTTCACCCAGCCCGTCGATGTTCATGGCCCCCTTGGAAATGAAGTGTTCGAAGCGCCCCCGCACCTGGGCCGGGCAGGCCAGGTTCAGGCAGCGGGCCACCACTTCGTCCGGCGGGCGGTAGACTTCATGGCCGCAAGCGGGACAGGTATCCGGCAGGTGATACGGTTTGGCGTGTGGAGGGCGTTTTTCGGTGATCACCTGCACCACCTCGGGGATCACCTCCCCGGCCCGCTGCACCAGCACCGTGTCTCCCACCCGCACGTCCTTGCGGTCGATCTCATCCTGGTTGTGCAGTGTAGCCCGGCTGACCGTCACCCCGCCCACATTCACCGGCCGCAGGTGGGCCACCGGAGTCAGCGCCCCGGTACGCCCCACACTGGCCTGAATATCCTCCACAATGGTGGTGGCTTGCTGGGCCTGGAACTTCCCGGCGATGGCCCAGCGCGGCGAGCGGCTGCGTTGACCCAGGCGGGTCTGCTGTCCCAGGTCGTTAACCTTAACCACCAATCCGTCGATGTCGTATGGCAGCCGGTCCCGGCGCGGTGGGGCTGTAGAGATTGGACCCCCCTACCCCCCGCCGCCTCACAGTCAGCCGCGTCCGCCCCAGCGACCGTCTTCCGTCGCCGTCTTGCGGTCGTGGCAGGATTTGCACAACGGCTGCCAGTTCTCACGGTCCCAGAACAGCCGCATGTCGCCACGGTGGGGAATACGGTGATCGACGGTCGTCGACGCCTCGACCCGCTCATCAACCTGACAAATCACACACAGCGGATGCCGCCGTAAATACACCGCCCGGGCCTTGCGCCACCGATGGCCGTAACCACGCTTCGCCGCGCTGCCACGTTCAGCGTCGTATCGCTTGGCGCGCGCCTTCCGGTGTTCATCGCACCAACCGTCTCCGGTCAGCGCCGCGCATCCAGGCTGACGGCACGGTCGCGGCGCGGCCCAAGGCATTGGTTCATCCAGGCACAAAAAAACCCGCCGGGCGGGTGCCGAGTTGGCGGGTGCGCCGTGAACGCTTACCGGTAAGCGCCGAAAAGCGGCGTGACCGCTTAGCGCTAAGCGTCGAAAACTTGGCCCCGCCTCGCGCGGGGTTTCTTTTGGAGTGCACGCGCCCGTTTAAGCCCCTCTGGGGCGCATCCCTCGGTGTCGGGGTGGTCAGATACCCCGCCGGCCAGATGCGCGTCCTTCACACGCGCGGGTTTGGGCTTGCGCCCCACCCGCACGTAGACGATGCGGAAACGCCGGGTGCCATCGGCACGCTTCCAGCCGAACGTCAGCTGGATCGTCTCCTTCTGCCAGCCGAGCAGCTCGAACTGCTGGCCGGCCCAGCGTCCGCGGGTGTGGCGCAGATAGCGCGGAAAGAACGCCGCCGCCCGGGCCGCCTCGAACTCATCGAAATAGTATCCTTCCGGCGCCGTCTTCCGTGCCCAGTCAGCCAGCGACCGCATGGCGGCCTCGCCGTGCTCACGCGCCAGCGCCGAGATCGCGGCGTCGGTGAGCGCCGGCTTAGTGGCGCGTCGCCGGCGTGTCGAGGTACTCGACATCGCTCAACGGTCCCTCGGGCATCGCCTTGTCGGGATCCCGCTGGTCGGGATTCATCGGCACGGCGGCCTGCTTGCCTTCGGCCACGCTCGCCGCGACACCAGACCACGAAGACGGGGTCAGGCCGAACTCGGTGCAGTACAAGCGGAACTCCTTGCGGGCCTCGGCCTCGATGCGCACCTCCGGGCGCAGGCGGGCGATGCCGTTCTTCACGTACACCCGGCCCTTGTGGCGCGTGATGTCGGCACCCGCTTCGCGCATCCGGTCATAGGCCAGGCAGAGGGCTTCCCAGGCCGGCCAGTCGATTGCGGTGAGCACGCGAAGCTCGACCAGCTTGCCGGCGTAGGTCCTCCACAAGGATTTACCGAAGCGGCCGAGGTGGCGGGGCGGCCTGAGCTGGCATACGTCAGGCATGCGAATCGAGTGCGACGGCTATGCGTCTAGTGCACCGACTCAGACGGATGGTTCAGGCTGGAGCGAAGCGTCGCGCTGCTCTGCGGGGCAGTTGGGTGAATCACCTGTCTGCATCTGTGCACTAGGATGCCCGTCACCATCACCTTCACCTTCAAACTGACTTGCTAACTCCGCTTTCAGGCGGCAAGCGGACATTTTGCGGCATCATGTCTGCTCTGCCCCGCATAGCAGACGAATTATACCGCCGAGCCCATGATGCGACTCGGGGGATTACGCGAAACCGCGCTCGATATGACGGCCCCTGAATCGGGAAGGGCAGGTCATAGACTCGGCGGTATTAGATTTCTCCGGCGGCTCTAAATGTTGCCGCCCCCAAAAGGGACCGGCTGGCCCCGCCGGCCACCCCGTCACGGGTTGGCGCCGAGCTCGCGCAGGCTGTGGTGGACGCGCTGGGCGACGCTGACCGCGGACAGTGCCGCCAGCAGGTAGACGGCCGGCTCGATCAGGCCGAAGCACAGCCCCAGGCCCAGCAGCACGACCCGCTCGGCGCGGGTGATGATGCCGACCTTACAGTTCGCGCCCAAGGCTTCGGCGCGCGCCCGGGTGTAGCTGACCAGGAGCGCGCCGAGCAGCGCGATCGCGGTGAACGCGGCGGCCAGCGCATCGCCCCCTTGGGCGAAATGGTAGGTGATCGCCACGAACAGTGCGCCTTCGGAGATACGGTCGAGGGTGGAGTCCAGGAACGCGCCGCCGGCAGTTACCTGGCCCTGGTTGCGCGCCAGCGCGCCGTCGACCAGGTCGAGGGCGCTGCCCGCGAGCCAGACCGCGCCTGCGAGCACCAGCCGGTCCGCTAGGACGAGGCCGGCGCCGGTCAGGCAGATCAGGGTGCCCGCGACCGTGATCTGGCTCGGCCGCACGCCGAGGCGCGCCAGGACGCGGGTCACGGGGTCCAGGCGTCGGTCGATCGCGCCCTGAATTCGGTTGCGGAGTTTCTCGACGGGCACCCTCACGCCTCCCGGCGCTGTTATCAGCCGTTGCACGCGGCCGGGACGGGCTTTCCGCGCCGGCCGCGTCAAGGTCTCCGCAGGATACTTAAGCTGATTTGAACGGATTCAAGGGAGATTTCCGTACAGCCCATTTTTGGAAAATTTCGGACTTCTAACCCTTGTGGCTGGATGTCCGCTTGTGGCTAAAAGCAGACCAAAACGCCGGTCCCGCCATACGTCCGCTTTGCCCCGGATAGCAGACATTCGGGGAGCGATGTCCGCTTTCGCTGCGATTACGTCCGCTTCACCCCCAGGAGCGGACGTCCCTGGCAGTGTCGCCGAATGTCGGCTCATGACCCAGGCTGTGTAAAAACTATTTTCGAGGCCCGAGCGCGCAACATAGATTCTCGTAACTGCCGTCGCACGTAATAATGATTCACGCCTTCGCTATTGCCGAATCTATTGTTGCGCCGACGCTCTTCCGACCCGAGTTTTTACACAGCCTGGACCCAAAGCGGACATCGCACGAGCTGAAATCCACCTCGGTTGAAAACCGGGTAAGATGTACCGAAAACCAGTGAGGCTGTTGAAAATGTATGGCCCGCCAGACGCGCCAGGTTAGGCGTCAACTCCGGCGTCACCATGTCGGCGCGCAGGCCGTCGCAGACGACCAGAACCGCTCGTTTCATGGGGGGATTTCCCCCACAGGATTTACGCCGTTGCGGCACCAGGCCCCTCAGCCGTCCCGATGGACAGCCGCAGGGCCTTCAAGGGGATCAACGAACGGCTCTACCCGTTCACCGCATCCTTGAGGGGCCTCCCAGGCTTGAACTTGGGTTGCGTGGACGCCGGGATCTGGATGGTTTCACCGGTGCGGGGATTTCGGCCCGGACGGGCCGCGCGCCGGCGGGTGGAAAAGGTGCCGAACCCCACCAGCCGAACATCCTCGCCTTTTCTAAGAGCGTCGGTGATGGCGCCGAAAACCGCGCCAACCGCATCATCGGCGCTGGCCTTGCTAATGCCGGAACGCCTGGCCACAGCCGCGACGACATCCTGTTTGTTCATGGTGGTTCCCCCCCCTTGCAGGTTCAAAGAGAACCCGAATAAACCCCAATACGGGCGGTTCGTCCAGCCATGATGTGCACGCGACGCCCGTCAAGCGGGCTGCCGGCCGCTCAAGTGCGGTGGGTCTACTGAACGTCCGGTTTTGACCCGAACCGGAAGTTCGACACGCCCAGTCAGAACGTCCGCATTCGTACCCCTAGGCGGTCGTTGGAGGGACCAAACCTTTTAGAACGGATTTCCCGTTGCAGCCCGCCGAACGCTGGGCCTAGCGGCGCCTACGGCGGCGTACACGGTTTTGGGGAGAGGGGAATCGGGGCCTCAAATGTGGACAGAACTGTGGGCAACATGTGCACAGAAATACCAAATGTTGCGTTTTTTTTCAAAAAACCACAAAATGTTGTTGCAATTCCCTGAAAAATCAGTAAAAAAAGGGCCGGGCATTGTGCCCGGCAGATTGGGTCTTCGGACCCTCGTGAAACCTCCCAGAACTTACCGGGCCTTCGGGCCCGGTTTTTTGATGATACCGGGCCATATCCGCCGCCTCAAGCATTTCCTTGACCGCCGCGGCGCCGGGGTTGGAGCGTCTTCGCCGCGCCGCGAATCATGGCCAGAAAAGGAGAGCCCTTGCCGGCTGAACTAGGCCGTAGGCCCGACGCCCTTGGCCCTAAGCGAAGGTTTCCGGATCGACGCCCTCTTGATGGCGTCACGCTCGCCCTTAAGGCGCGCGTAGTCATGGGCGCGTTTTGCCTCACGATTCCGCCATCGATCCTCCTTCGCACCACCGAGGTGATCGAATAGCGCCAGAGTATTTTCAGCAGCCTGCTAGCCCGGATTATTCACGACCCCGCGTGAAAGGGATGGTGAGCGTGGATTAACCTGTTGAAATGCCGTATGATTTTGGTGTTCGAACAAGATCACATGGCAACAGAAGAACCCACGGCTCACCATGAACGAGACTATCCCCTATCTCCCCGGTTTGTCACCCGTAGCAGGCAAGGAGTTGTGCGCCCGGTTCGATGGCGGACGGCTGTCGTCGGACGGCGGCGTATTGTTGTTTCCCGGGATCGAGAGGCGGCTTGGGATTTCCGACTTGCTTGCCTCCTGCGTGCCCGACGGGCGCGACCCGGCGAGCACGACCCACACGTACGCCGACATGATCCGGGCGCGGATGTTCGCCATTGCCTGCGGCTATGAGGATTGCGACGACCTCGACGTTCTGCGTTTCGATCCGGCGTTCAAGTTGGCCTGTGGGCGCTTGGCCGAGACGGGCGATGACTTGATGTCCCAACCGACCCTGTCGCGCCTCGAGAATGCACCGTCGTGGCGCGCACTGGGGCGCATGGGGCTGTCGATGATCGATCTGTTTTGCGCCAGCTTCAAGGCCGTGCCGGAGCGCATCGTACTCGATATCGATGATACCGACGATGCCGTCCACGGCGGCCAGCAACTGGCGCTATTCAACGCCCATTATGACGACTATTGCGTCCAACCCATCCACATCTTCGAGGCGGCCACCGGCAAGCCGGTGCTCTCGCTCTTGCGTCCCGGCAAGCGGCCTTCCGGGAAAGAGGCGGCGCGGATCCTCAAGCATGTCATCCGCCGCATCCGGCGCCACT
>JACZSB010000193.1 GCA_022574435.1 Fidelibacterota bacterium | reverse complement strand
TACATGGCATCGAGGAGGAGATCATACCCGATAGGATCGAGGCCGGCACTTTCCTCATTGCCGGGGCCTTACTAGGTGACCGGATGCGGGTCAAGGGCGTCCGCTCCCAGGACTTGGAAGCGCTGTTGGCCCGGCTGGACGAGGCCGGCGTGGAGCTGCAAAACGAGGATGGCCACCTGGTGGTCTCACGACCGGCCAATATCCGCCCGGTGGATATCGTTACCGCCCCCTTCCCCGGCTATCCCACCGACCTGCAGGCCCAGTGGATCACCTTCATGACCCAGGCCGGCGGCGCTTCCCACGTGCGGGATGACATCTACTTGGACCGCTTTTCCCATGTGCCCGAACTGGTGCGTCTGGGCGCCCGGGTGACGGTTGAGGGGAATGTAGCCCTGGTGGAGGGGCCGGCGGCGCTGGTGGGTGCCCCGGTGATGTCCACCGACATTCGGGCCAGCGCCGCCATTATTTTGGCCGCCCTGCTGGCCCAGGGTACTACCGAGATCGCCAGGGTTTATCACATCGACCGGGGGTATGAGGCCATCGAACGAAAGTTCGCCCGTTTGGGGGCTAAGATCGAGCGGATCGTGGCCTGAGGGGCAACAGAATGGTTGCTTCCATACGGCCAAGATACTACCTTGGATGCGGCCAACCCAGGGCTGCGCCGCAATAATGTTGTCCCAGATAAAGAGTGATTTAGAGCTACCGGCATTGGCGCCGGGCGCCGTCCCCCCGCTTTCCCGGCCGGTAAGCCGGCCTCAGCCCGGCCCGGTCCTTACCTGCATTCCCATCGGCCTACCTCGCATTACATGATTGATTTAAGAAGCGATACCGTCACTACCCCCTCCCAGGCCATGCGCACAGCCATGGCTAATGCCGAGGTGGGCGATGATGTCTTTGGGGAGGACCCCACCGTAATCCGGCTGCAGGAAGCGGTGGCCCGGCTGCTGGGGAAGGAAGCCGGCTTGTATGTGCCCTCGGGCACCATGAGCAACCAGATCGCCATCAAGACCCATACCCAGCCGGGTGATGAGGTGATATGCGAGTACGGGGCCCATATCATGAATTACGAGTCGGGCGGTCCGGCTTTCCACAGCCAGGTCCAGTTGCATCCCTTGCATGGCCGGCTGGGGGTCTTCACCGCCGAGCAGGTGGAGGAAGCGATCCGGCCCCACAACGCCCATACGCCTCCCACCCGGCTGATCACAATCGAGAACACCCACAATCGCGCCGGGGGCACTATCTTTCCCCTGGACGAGACCCTCAAAATCAAGGAGCTGGCCCGCGCTCACCACCTCCAGATGCACCTGGATGGCGCCCGCCTGCTGCACGCGGTGGTGGCCACCGGCATACCGGCAGATGAATGGGCCGCGCCGTTCGAATCGGTATCGCTGTGTCTCTCAAAAGGGCTGGGAGCGCCGGTGGGATCGGTGCTGGCCGGCAGCCGGGAGTTTGTGGACCGCGCCCACCGTTACCGCAAGCTGTTCGGCGGGGGGATGCGCCAGGCCGGGATCATTGCCGCCGGTGGGTTGTTTGCTTTGGACAGCAACATCGGTGATCTGGCCCGGGACCACGACCATGCTCAGCGCATTGCCCGGACATTGGCCGGCCTGCCCGGAATCGCAATCGATCCCACGGAAGTCCACACCAACATCGTCATCTTCGAGGTGCAGGATTCCCGGGGCAGCGGGGCGCAGGTCGAGCAGCAGCTCAGGCAGGCGGGCCTAGCGGGTCTGGCCTTCGCCCGCCAAAAGGTCCGGTTGGTTACCCATCGCGACCTGAGCGCGGCAGACATTGATCGAACCATTAGCATCCTGAAAAAGGTATTTGACTGATATGGCATTAAGAATCGTAATTATAGGGGCCGGGGAAGTGGGGTTTAACCTGGCCAAGGAGCTCAGCCGGGAGGATTATGACATCACCATGGTGGAAATCGACCCTGAACGAGTCAAGCGCGCCAGCGAAACCCTCGACGTCAATACCGTGGAAGGCAACGGCGCTTCACCGGTGACGCTGCGGCAGGCCCAGGTTGAGGGAGCCGACATCTTCCTGGCGCTCACCCGGATCGATGAAGTCAACCTGGTTTCCAGCCAGATGGCGAAGGCGTTGGGCGCCCGGACGGTCATAGCCCGGTTGCGCAATATCGATTTCACCGGCCGCAAAGCTGTGATGGTTCCCAAGGAGTTCGGCATTGATGAGGTGATCCATCCCGAAAAGGTGGCCGCTGAGGAAGTGGAGCGTCTGCTGCGGCAGAGTTCGGCCCTGGACATCAAGGAATTCGAGGGCGGCCGGTTGCAACTGGTCGGCATCATGTTGAACGGCTCTGCGCCGGTCCTGGGCCGATCGCTGTCTGAGGTCACGGAGGCCAACGGCGACATCCCCCATAAGGTGATCGCCATCACTCGAGACGAGGTGAATTTCATACCCCAGGGGGATACAGTTTACCAGGCGGGGGACGTGGCCTATCTGCTGGGGGAGGAGCAACACTTGCCGGCCATATTGCAAATGCTGGGACGACCGAGCCGGGAGGTGAAGAAGATCATGATCCTGGGGGCTGGGAAGATCGGCCGCCGTCTGGCGCGCAGCACGCAGGAGGACCTGGATGTAAAATTGGTGGAGGCCGACAAGACCAAGGCTTGGGAAATCGCTCCCACCCTGGTGAACACCATGGTACTGCATGGCGATGGCACTAATATTGACTTTCTGGTCTCAGAGAATATCCATGAGATGGACAGCTTCATCGCGGTAACGCAGGATGAGAAAACCAACCTGCTCACCGGCTTGTTAGCCAAGCATTTGGGCGCCCGGCATGTGATCGTCCATTTGAACACCACCAGTTACCTGCCCATCGCCCGGCGCATCGGGATCGACTCCACCATCAGCAAGAACCTGGTGACGGTGGAGGCTATCATGCGGGTGATCAAGTCCAGCAGCGGGCGGGAGGTCAGCCGATTCGAAGATGTGGACCTGGAGGCCATCGAAATAGTCACCGAGCCGGGCAGCCCTGCCACCCTCCATCCGATCAAGGAGCTCAAGTTTCCCAAGGGCTTGATTCTGGGGGCCATTTTCCGGGGGCCGGGCGTGGAACTGCCCGTCGGCGATACACAAATCCTGGCGGGTGACCGGGTGTTGATCTTTGTCAAGAACGAGCAGCTTGAGAAGGTGGAAAAGTTCTTCAGCTAGGCCGGCGGGATGGATGAATAAAAAAGCTGTATTTAATACTCTCAGCTTCCTGGTAATCATTATCGGCCTGTGCATGCTGCTCAGCGTGGCCTGGGCTGCTTACTTTGGTGATGGCGACCTGCAGGCGCTGCTGTATTCCATCGGCATCTGCCTGCTGGTGGGGGGGCCGAGCTATTTCCTGACCCGGGGGAAGTATAATCTTACCAGCCGGGACGGCTTCGCCATCGTGGCGCTGGGCTGGACTACCATAGCCTTGTTTGCCAGCCTGCCCTTCTATTTGTCCGGGGCCATGACTTCCTTCACCGATGCCTTTTTCGAGGCCATGTCGGGGCTCACCACCACCGGGGCCACCATTCTGGGGGATGCCACCCGCCATCCCCATCTGCCTCAGGGTATCGAGAGCATGCCCCGGGGGATCCTCTTCTGGCGGGCGTTCATCCAGTGGATCGGGGGCATGGGGATCATCATGTTCTCGGTGGCCATTCTGCCGTTCATGGGCATGGGGGGCACCTCCCTGCTGCGGGCCGAGGTGCCCGGTCCCACGGTGGACCGGATCCAGCCCCGCATTCGACAGACCGCCAAAACCTTGTGGCTGACATATCTCATCTTCAGTTTGTGCGAGGCATTGCTCCTGCGCCTGGGGGGACTTTCCTGGTTCAGCAGCCTGACCCACACTTTCACCACCATGGCCACCGGCGGCTTCTCCATCTATAACGATAGCGTGTACAGTCAGAGCGCCTATATCCAGTATGTGCTGATATTCTTCATGCTCATGGCCGGCATCAATTTTACTCTGCACGGGAAATTGATCCTGGGCCGTGAAAATCACTACAAAGGCAACCGGGAGCTCTATTTTTTCCTGGGCGCCATCGGCTTATTCACCGTGGTCATATTCATCGACATAGCCGTCAATAACTACGGTTGGGGGGAGTATAGCTTTCGCCAGGCGCTGTTCATCACTACCTCCATCACCACCACCACCGGTTTCGGCACGGTGGACTATGAAACCTGGACGCCGTTCGCCCAGATGCTGGTATTTACCCTGTTTTTCGTGGGAGGCTCGGCCGGTTCCACCGGCGGTGGAATCAAGGTCATCCGCATCCTGGTGCTGTTCAAATATATCATCGCCGAGATTCGTAAAATGGTCCATCCCAACGCCATCATCCCGGTGCGCATCGGGGAGCACTCCATCCCGGAATCTGTGATTCGCAACACTATCGGGTTCCTGCTGTTCTACCTGGGGATTTTGCTGCTGGTGGCCTTATTGCTTACCTTCTTCAACCTGGATATGTTCTCGGCCCTCAGCGCCTCCGCCTCGGCGCTGGGTAATATCGGGCCGGCCTTCGGTTCGGTAGGGCCGTATAACAACTACGCGCACCTGGCGGACCCGGCCAAGTGGCTGCTCAGTTTCACCATGCTGCTGGGCCGGTTGGAGATCTTTACCGTCATGGTGATGTTCAGTCGCACCTTCTGGAAGTAGTCGCTATGGCGTTGAATGACAATAGAGATTATGTTCAGGTTGATACGGCCGGGCCGCTGGCCACCATCACAATCAACCGTCCTAAGGTGCTCAATGCCCTCAATCCGGCTGTTTTGGATCAGCTGGCCGGCGCATTTGACCAGCTCGACACCAAACAGGTGCGGGTGGTGATCCTCACCGGGGCGGGGGATAGGGCCTTTGTAGCCGGCGCCGACATCCAGGCCTTCGCCTCCCTGGATGAGGCCGGCGCCTTGGATTTCGCCCGAAAGGGGCAGGCCCTGACTATAAAAATCGAGCAGTTCACCCGGCCGGTAATTGCAGCCGTCAACGGTTTTGCCCTGGGCGGCGGCTGTGAGCTGGCCCTGGCCTGCCATCTGCGGGTAGCTTCGGAGCAGGCCAAGTTCGGGCAGCCCGAGGTCAGCCTGGGGGTGATGGCCGGTTTCGGCGGCAGCCAGCGCCTGCCCCGGCTGATTGGCAAGGGGATGGCCCTGGAAATGCTTACCACCGGCCGGATGATCGACGCCGCCGAGGCGCTGCGCATCGGGCTGGTGAATCGGGTGGTTCCCCCGGACAAGTTGCTGCCGGTCTGCCGGGAAATCGCCGCACTGATCGCCGCCCAGGCCCCCAAGGCGGTGGAATTGACCATCAAGGCGGTCAACGAGGGGTTGGACCTGGAGTTGTCATCGGCCCTGGAGCTGGAGGCCCGCCTGTTCGCCGCCACATTCAACACCGCCGATATGCGGGAGGGCACGCAGGCTTTCATCGAGAAGCGCAAGCCTGATTTCAAGGGACAATGAGTGAGGCTCAGGTTAAATGACCGCCATCATTGAAACCACGCCCGCCGGCGCAACCCTCCTGAAGTGCCGCAATCCCGTCACTAAGGAACTCCTCCGGGAGCTGGAGTGCCATAGCCTGGAGGAGGTGGACCAGGCTTTGAAACGCTTACGTTTAGCTGCCGCCACCTACAATTTCTCCCCAATCAGG
>JACZSB010000192.1 GCA_022574435.1 Fidelibacterota bacterium | reverse complement strand
GGGTGAAGTGATGGCCCGGATTGGAACCGAGGGGGAGCAGGCTGGGGAGAAGGGTGAGGTTAAGGCTAAGGGGAGGAGCGATGAGAAATCCCTCGCAAAGGCACCGGCGCCTGCTCCTGCCACTGCCACTGCTACCCGCCCCCCTAGCACCCGCTTCTACTCCCCCCTGGTGCGGTCCATTGCCAAGGAACGGGGCCTTTCAGCGGCGATCCTGGACGGCATTCCCGGTACCGGACGCCATGGCCGCCTGAATAAAAAGGACCTGTTGGCCTATCTTGAAGATGTAGCTACCGGGCCCCCTGCCAGACCGGCGGTTCCGGTGGCCCAGCCGGAGGTGGCGACCATCCCGGCCGGTGAACGGCTGGTGGATGAGGTGATGCCCCTGTCGCGCCAGCGCCGCCGGATCGCCGAACATATGCGCCAATCGTTGGACACCGCGGCCCACGTGTACGCCCTCACCGAGTGCGATATGTCCGCTGCGGTGGCCTTTCGGGATCAGCGCCGGGTGGCCTTCGAGGAGCGGGAGGGGCTGCGGTTGACCTTCACGCCGCTGATCGCCCTGGCGGTCATCAAGGCCATCAGGGACTTCCCAATGATCAATGCCCTGATCGATGGGGACCAGGTTATAAAGCGGCGGCACATCGGTCTGGGTCTGGCGGTGGCGCTCCCCGATGACAACCTGATCGTGCCGGTAGTGCACCGGGCCGAGGAGCTCAACTTCCTTGGTCTGGTACGGCAGTTGGCGGACCTGGCCGAGCGAGCCCGGGCGGGCCGGTTGCAGCCGGATGAGGCCGCCGGCAGCACCTTTACCATCACCAACCCCGGGGTGTTCGGCACCCTGATTGGCCTGCCTATCATCAACCAGCCCAACGTGGGTATCCTGGCGGTGGGGGCCATCAAGAAGCGGCCGGTGGTATGGGAACGGGACGGGGTGGACAGCATCGTCATCCGCTCGATCATGATGATGACCCTGGGCCACGACCATCGGCTGATCGACGGGGCTTACGGCTCGCGGTTCCTGGAGCGAATTTCACACTATCTGGAAACCACCAATTATGATGAACTGCTATAGCCATGAGTGACATGGTGGCACTACAACCGCATTCCGACCCGGCTAACGAGCAGCCAGCCGCCCCTGTGCGCCGGCCGCCGTGGATTAAAATCAAATTGCGGACGGGAGATAACTATAAATTCCTTAAGGAGCTGGTACACGGACGGCGGCTGCACACGGTGTGCGAGGAAGCCCGCTGCCCCAACATTTACGAGTGCTGGGAGAACCGCACCGCCACTCTGATGATCCTGGGAGAGGTGTGCACCCGTTCCTGCGGCTTCTGCGCGGTGACCACCGGCAGACCGGCCGCCCTTGATCCGGACGAGCCGCGCCGGGTGGGCGAGGCGGTGCAGCTGATGGGGCTGGGGCATTGCGTGATCACCTCGGTGAACCGTGATGAGTTGCCTGATGGCGGGGCGGCCATTTGGGCGGAGACCATCCGCCAGGTTCGCCGCCAGGCCCCCGATTGCACGCTGGAGGTACTGGTCCCGGACTTTGGGGGGGATGAAATTGCGCTGCAACAGGTGATCGACGCTGGGCCGCACATATTCGGGCACAACCTGGAGACCGTGCCGCGTCTCTACCGGCGGGTCAGGCCCCAGGCGGAATACCGGCGCAGCCTGGACTTGCTGGCCTTCGCCGCCGGTCATGGATTGGCGGTTAAAAGCGGTATCATGATCGGGTTGGGTGAGACCGAGGCGGAGGTCGAGGCCCTGATGGCCGATGCGGCCGCCACCGGCTGCCGCCTGTTTACCGTGGGCCAATATCTACAACCTACCAGGGAGCATCTGGCTGTGGTACGTTACGTCCCGCCGGTAGAGTTTGACCGCTACCGGGAGTTCGGCCTGCAGCTGGGATTTGCAGCCGTGGAGGCCGGACCCCTGGTGAGGTCTTCATACCACGCTGAGCGGATGGCGCAGGCCGTGGGCATATCGTCATCCGGCCGGGAGGAAAACTATGCTGAGCCGCTGTAATTTACAGGAGAGTAAATATGGATTCGCGCGCAAGATTACTGCTGGTTTTATCGGCGCTGGCCGGCGTCATGCTGGTTTATGTCCTTTACCAGCCGGTGAATTCGGTGGACCGCGACACCACCGAAGAGCAACCCCCGCAGCTTAGCGACCTGCCGTTCCACCTGAGTTATATTAACGATGAGACTTGTCTGAAATGCCACTTCCAGGAAAAAGAACTACCAGCTTTCGATCTGGTGGCTCCCGAAATGCCCCACGACCTCCGCAAAAACTGCGGCGGGTGCCACCAGCTAGCAGTAGGCTAACCCAGCTCTCGCGGTTGGTTGACCTGGAGCCCGGCTGGTCCCGGGTACTGGCTACGCCGGCGATACCGGCTGTTTTCGAGGAGGGTCCGGCCGGCGCCCGGCTGCTGATGCTGGAGTTGCTGGTCTCTGAATGGACACCGCAGCTGGCCTCTTTTCGCCGGGAACTGCGGTGGGATGCCCGTCACGGCCAGATGATCAGGCGCACCTTGAGAGAGCAACTGGAGGACGGCTCCTGGCCGGTGAAAGCTCCGCGGGAACCGGTTGGGGCTTACCGGCAGATGGTGCTGGTCATGCTGGTTGAGAAGCTGCACACCCTGATGAGGCTGGGGGGCCGGCGCAGTTGGCCGGAAGCTCGCCAGGCAATTCGGGCGCTGCTGGGCTTTCAGCAGCCCGACGGCCGCTTCCCCCTGATGTACCATCATCACGCCGCCATCGGCAGTTTGATGATTTCGCTGGGGTTGGGGCGCAATCCGGCGGTGCATAAGGCGGCCCACTGGATCCTGGAACGCCAACGGGAAGACGGCGGCTGGCTCCACCCCCATATGGCCGGCAGTGGCAAGAGATCCCGCTCCTGCCTGTGGACCACTGCGGAGGTGCTGGCCTTTCTGGGGCGCTACCCTACCATGCGGGTCAAGGAAAAGTTACAGGCGGCCGGGGAGTTCTTGCTGCAGCATGCCCTGGAAGCCAACACCACCAGCCTGTTGCCGGGCGCCGACGCGTGGAACTTTCTGCAGACCGGCAGCCGGGGCGTGCAACTGTTCCAGGGCGGTACCTTGAAGGTGCTCGATGGGCTGAGTCTGGCCGGATTCAATCCGGCTCAGCGGACTTTCAAAAAGCTGTACGAGTGGCTGCTCAATCAGCAGCTTCCGGGCGGCTTGCTGCCGCGGGTGGCGGAGCGCGATGAAAAAGGGGATGCCGTGGTAACAGTGCGGGCCTTGGATGTGATCAGGCGGGTGGAAATTGGCCGGCCTACACATTTGGCAGGGGAAGCCCCTACAGCCTGATGGATTTCCGCCATCTTGTCAGGCCGGCGCCCCCTGGCTCCGTTTAACATCGGTTGGTATGATTGTTGTGGCGCCTTGCAGGTGTGATTAAATTTTCGCAGCATGCTAAATTGGAGAGCAGATGACCGAAAAAAATAAATCGGCAGAGGAAACGGAGCAAGAGGAGCTGAGCGAGCATCAGCCGGGCGATGAAATGTACCCGGTGATGCCGTTACGAAATACGGTCCTGTTTCCGCAACAGATCATCCCAATTTATATTGGGCGTGAGCAATCGTTGAAACTGATCGAGGACCTGCCCTCCGGCCGCAAGATGCTGGTGGTGGTGGCTCAAAAGGACGGCTCGGTGGAAGTGCCCACCGAGGATGATCTGTACCAGCGGGGCACACTGGCGGTGATCATGAAAGTCTTTGACATGCCCGACAATTCCAAGTCGGCCATTGTCCAGGGGATTGTCAGGGTGGTGATCAACAAATACCATACCACCGGTCCCTATTTCAGGGCCCAGGTCGAGCGGGTGGAGGAGAACCAGGATGATAGTCTGGAAGTGGGCGCTCTGGTTACCAACCTGCGGCAGATTTACCAACGGCTGATCGAAGCGGTGCCATACCTGACCGATGAGCAGGCCGGCGTGCTTTCCAACATCCAGGACCCGGCCCGGATTGCCGACCGGGCTATTTCCATGATGAACATCCACAACCAGGAGAAACAGGAAATCCTCGAGGAGATGGACGTCAAAGAACGGCTGGAGAAGGCCACGGTGATCGTCAACCGGGAAATTCAGCGGGCCGAACTGGGGGAGAAGATCCAATCCGAGGTGCAGGACGAAATTTCCAAGACCCAGCGGGAATACTATCTGCGGGAGCAGCTCAAAGCGATCCGCAAGGAGCTGGGCGAGGACGAACAGTCGCTGGACCAGAAGGAGTTGGAGGATAAGATCAAAGCCGCGGCCATGTCCCCCGAGGCGGATAAGGTGGCCATGAAGGAGTTGGAGCGGCTGGGCCGCATCCCGCCCCAGTCACCGGAGTTTACCGTGGCCCGGACCTATATCGACTGGCTAACCGACCTGCCCTGGAGCAAGAGCACGGACGACAATAATGACCTGGCCAACGCCCAGCAGATTCTGGACGAGGACCACTACGGCCTGGAGAAGACCAAGGAACGCATCCTGGAATATCTGGCGGTGCGCAATCTGAAGTCCCGGCAGGATGGGGACGGCAAACTGAAGGGTCCCATCCTCTGCCTGGCGGGCCCACCGGGCACCGGCAAGACCTCCATCGGCCGTTCCATCGCCCGGGCCATGGGGCGCGAGTTCGTGCGTATGTCGCTGGGAGGCATGCGGGATGAGGCGGAGATCAGGGGGCATCGGCGGACCTACATCGGCGCCCTGCCCGGAAGGATTATCCAAGGGCTCAAGAAAGCCGGCACCAACAACCCTATCTTCATGCTGGACGAGATCGACAAGTTAGGGATGGATTTCCGTGGCGATCCCAGCTCGGCGCTGCTGGAGGTGCTGGACCCGGAGCAAAATTTTTCCTTCAATGATCACTATCTCGAAGTGGATTTCGACCTGTCCAACGTCATGTTCATCGCCACGGCCAACCGGGCCGACCAGATCCCCGGGCCGTTGCGCGACCGGATGGAGATTCTCGATTTTACCGGCTACATCGATGACGAGAAGGTCAACATCGCGCAAAACTTCCTGGTGCCCAAACAGGTCAAGGAGAACGGCCTGGACGATTCGCAGATAATTTTCGAAGAGGATGGCCTGTTGGAGTTGATCCACTCCTTCACGCGGGAGGCGGGTGTGCGCAACCTGGAGCGGGAGATCGCCAATGTGGCCCGCAAACGAGCCCGGGAGGTGGTGGAGAGCTTACCGGACGATAGCGCCCCAGGGGATAAGAAGAAGGAAGCATCTGCCGGGGACGAAAGCGGTCGGAAGAATAAGTCGCCGGCTCCAACAGATAAGCCGGTACGTATCACCAAGGAACAGGTGGTGAAATACCTGGGTCCCAAGAAATTTTTCTCGGAGATGGCCGAACGGGTGTCTGAACCGGGCATTGCCATCGGTCTGGCATGGACCGCCGCCGGGGGTGACATCCTGTTCATTGAGGCCTCCCGGATGCCCGGCGATGGCCAGTTGCATCTCACCGGCCAGTTGGGGGACGTGATGAAGGAGTCGGTGCGGGCGGCCTGGAGTTACGTGCGGGCCCACGCCCAGGACCTGGGTATTGATCCCAAATTTTACAAGGCCTGGGATGTGCACGTGCACGTACCGGCCGGGGCCATCCCCAAAGACGGACCCTCAGCGGGGGTGGGCATGCTCTCCGCCATCGTCT
>JACZSB010000191.1 GCA_022574435.1 Fidelibacterota bacterium | reverse complement strand
TGTTCCCGTTTGCCTTTATCTTTTTTCCCCTTATCACCCATATCTGATTCTCCTCGTTTGAAAATGATTTAACCTGCCCCTATTCTTTGGACCGTTTCTTAAGTTAGTATTTTAAGGGAGGCGAAGGCTGAATTAGTAGTTCACTAGTCACCGTTAATCAAATTCCTACCCCGTTTTCCTGCCTTGCTCAACCTCTCAACTGTTGAACGGCCGCCATCTGTGGAAACAGGATTTCAACAGGGAGCGGGGCAGTGTGCAGAATGTTCGGTACGGGCCCCCACACCAATTCTTACTTCAGCGGCAGCATTTTAGTGAAGTTGTCATGGGCATAATTTATTTAAAGGTTGTCTGTGCCTCTGTCAGCAGGAAATCGAAAACCCTGCCTACTTCTGCATCAATAGCTGCGTCAAGGATAGACAGGGTTTTAGAGTGTTCGGTAGTGGGCCTGGGTTTTTACATACGTTGCGTCGAGAGTTCAGTTCGACCTAAAGGTGAAGTCAATTGCGCAACTCGATCCCATGCTCGCTACATGGCGATAGTATCTACTTGCGTTCTTCGCGAGGACGAGCCTCATTGACCTTAATCACACGATCACCTAACTCCTGACCATCCAGGCCCTTGATCGCTGCGTTACCACTGCTCTCGTCAGACATTTCGATAAAGGCGAATCCCTTTGAGCGACCTGTTTCACGATCGGTGATGATTTTTACGGAATCGACAGCGCCGAAAGCTGAAAAACTGGTGTGAAGATCGTCTTCCGTTGTCGAGTATCCGAGGTTTCCTACATAAATATTCATAAATATCCCTTAACCATTTTGTGTGTCTTCCAAGTAGTACCAGAACCAAACTTGCACAAAAGACACGTCAAGTAAGGGACCGGGGCGAACAGCTCTTGCTGCCACCATAACGCCCCGAGTTTACTAACATCAAATCACAAAAGAGTGGCCCGTAATTTATTTTTTTTCAGATGCTTGGCTAAAACGTTCTCTGGCCAGCCTATAATTTTCCCTTCGTGATTTGTCAATGCTGTTGTTTCGCCTAAAAAGCACAGCATTACTCTCGTTTTGGGGCACTCCAGGGGCATACCATGCTTTAGATGGGAGGCGTGCTCCGATGACGTTAGCAGATACGTTTCACCATCATGCGTAATAGTACCGAAGGTTTTCATTTGTTTTTCGTTGTGCCCACGTAGATTTTGACATCTCCTTGCCTAATGAAGGACGAGAGATAAAGATTGTAGGTCTCCAAAGCATTTTGGTCATTCGAGGCTAAAAACTAAGAGAGACATATCGCGTTTCCAAGGTTTATCTCACGCCGCTTTTGAAGCATTCACCACAATCGCGGCAACTGGTCACTACTGGTCATTATAGGCCAAATCCTGCCCCGTTTTCCTGCCTCGCTTTGTATTTCACGACGGAAACCAGTGAGCTGAAAACCCACTGCAACCAAATATATACTAATGTGAAGTCTTGACGGTTGGGGCAAGCCCGTATCCAATCTGTATCCGATTTCGAGCTTTTTCAGGCTTGAAATTCGGGGCGCTGGGTCAATCTGGATTGCGCTGAATACCTTGGTACCCATTTCCCGAAAATCCCCTCAAGGTATCCATCAGGAAACTTCAGGTACCGCTCAGTTGTGGCCACGGCGCTGTGCCCCAAGAGGCCCTTGACGTAGTAAATATCACCGGTGCGGTAGTATTCCCTCAGGGCGAAGGTATGACGCAAGCTGTGGAGGGAACGGCCCTTTGATTCAATCCCGGCATCCCTGATTGCTTGGCAAAACGCCCGGCTGATAGACACCAGGGCAATAGTTGATCTGGTTGCCAGCTGAAAGTCGGGTATCAATTCCTGAGGAAGAGCAACCAAACGATCTCTCCGGCCTTTTGTCTCACGTAGGTGCAGATAATTATCCTCAAGGGTGCAATTGAAAATCTCTCCCCGACGCATTCCGGTTGCTGCCAAAACTTTGAATATCGCCTTCATTTGAGGCTGTTTCACTTGAGCCATGATGCTGTCAAGCTCAGGCGGGGAAAAGAACTTGGGTAGTTGCTCATCCACCTTGATCAACAACATTTTGCCCGGTAGACGGTCGAGTTTTCCTGATAAGACCAACCAGTTTAAAAATGTCCTAATTGCAGCCAATCTAATGTTGGTGGCAGTTGCACCCACTCTGGAGGACAGATAGTTTCTCAGTTTGGTATAATCCGCTATGGTTATTTGCCTAAGGCCAATATCCCCCCAACAATTCCTCAAGTTTTTCAATGCCAGCTCGTAGTTTTCGACTGTGGTTTTTCTGAGCCTTGATCTGCAATCCGCCAAGTATTCATCGATTGCCTCTACCAGTGCGACTACGGTCTGGTGCATATCTTCTACCAGTCGGGCCTTTACCAGGAACTCTCGCTCCTCGATTAGCCGTTTCTTGGCCTCCGCCAGCTTTCGATCACCGGTTTTTGTTGGCAGCAGTTTCTCTTTCCCACCGGGTAGAAAAACCCGGATATACCATTTCCCGCGAAGTTTCCTCAGACCAGCCATGACTTTTTCCTAAGATGAAGGCCGGAAACCCATAATTCCCTATGCATGGCTATGATGAATCGATAGCACAGGGTAGGCTTCCGGCCCAAGGTTTTGCCGTAATGTGATGCTGAAGTCATCATAGCCACCCGTATTCTAACATACGGATCAAGCCGTATCAAGTGTTTCTAAGCGTATGTGCTGTATACGCTTATGATCGCGTACCACGTGCGTACAAGCCCGTACAAGGCCGTAGCCGCATATACGCGGATTCCAGTATGGATTGCAGGGTTTGGAACGTACAGGGGCGTTGTACGCTGTCCTAAGTAAATTGGCTAGGGCTGGATTATGAGATTCACAAAAGAGGTCTAGGTATGCATTACCCTTCTGTTTCATGCTGTGAGGTAGATTAAATCATTGACATTTCCTTTCATTAATAGTGGGTAATTTGCGTCACGGTCCTTTTATTCGGAGTATGCTGGTACAGTTTATATACAGAGTAGACACTCAGATTCTGACGATCTGCTCTATCAATTCTTGATATGAAGAATATTACGACTCGTTTTCATTTCTGAACTTTTTCTACAGGGGGGTGATCAGCATATGAATTTGAAATACTCAGAAATTCCCACAGCGGAGGAACTAACCCTTGAGCGAAACAAGAAACGCTGGGATGATGACAAATACAAAGAATTCTATGAGGAAAATTTGGAGAAGGTGAACAAGTACCTTATCGACAATAGTCTTGATAACAGGATTGCCACTCATCTGGAGAAGTATCCCGTGACTTTCCCAGGTGAATCTAACATACTGGCAAATGATGAAAAGCGCGACATTTCAATTCAGATCCACCGAAAGAGCCTCGCGATTGATCTATGGTACCTCATGTTTCTTCTGAAGGGTAACTCAGTCCAGAGATTCAAACTATCTCAAGGCGGACTTGAATATCAGAAGGCGCTTTTTTCTGCTTACCTGACGAGACTGGAGATCATTTTAGAGGATTCGTCTTTCGTGAACTATATGGAATTTGACCTTGACACACTCTTGGCTAAACATCAACGACTTAAAAGGCAGGTCGAAGAGAGAAAGCACAAGCGGGCAGGGCAGAGTAAAATATTGGTTACGGCCACGCAAAGTCTAATCAACAAGCTTGGCAACTATGGTTTTAAGAGTGAATATCAGCAATCAGAATTCCTATACCAGTTCCTTCTTGAATTCAACGTACCAGGCTTTAGAAAGGATAATAAAGAGGAGGCAATGGACCAGATCCGAAAGTGGAAACACCTGACCTACCCAGCCTAGCTAAGCCCGCAGCCTAGAATAATTCGCGACAAACCTTCCCCGGAAACTAAGCCCCTCCAAAACTATCTCTAGCTCTCCCTACCGGGCTTTTTGCGCCTGCTGTAACCTCAAGGTGTGTACACAATGGCACAGCAGTGAGGAAATATTAATGATCAATACCTTGAGTTGTTGAATGGGTACCAGCGGAATGCAGGGAACTGCCTTTCATCCCTGATAAAACGTGGCGGGAGAATGATAGAATGCTAGATTGCTTGAGCCTGTATCGCCGGCATGTGAAGGATCTGAAGCGGGTTGGATCAGGACCAGAGCACGTCGGGAAATGTCCATTCCCGGCGTGCATGAAGAAATTCGGACGGAAATTCTATGTAAATGAAGAAACGGGGCAGTACGACTGCAAGCGGTGTGACGCCTCGGGCAATACGATTACGTTCGCACGGTACTTTAATGAAGATCCCGGCCTGTACTGCGATCAACTCCCAATTCCAACAAAGATTGATCTGGAGAAGGTAGAACAGTATCATAAAAATCTCATTGCAAGACCAGAGCTTTGGCGCAAGCCCTGGAAGCATCATATACTAGAATTGCTCCAGGTTGGTTGGGATGATCTGAGGCAAAGTTTGGTCTTTCCGATTCATAATTTCTCCGGCCAGATCATCAACCTCATCCATCACAAAACCTTTCAGAATAAGGGTGCTCGGTGCACGCTCTATCCCGCCCACATACTGAAAGACTATGATCCAACCTATATAGTGATTTGCGAAGGTCTGGTCGACTGTATTTCGCTGCTAAGCATCGATATCCAAGTTGTGACCGCCACAGCTGGAGCGCTTTCAATTCCCGCGGATATCTCCGTCCTTCGCAGGTTCAACCGAATATACGTCTGTTTTGATGTTGAAGAGGCCGGTGAAGCCGGTTGTGACCGATGGATAAACCGTCTGCTTTCAGAGATGGAAAGATGAAAATCAGAATCTGTGACCTTTCAGAATATGTCGAACCTGGAGGCGATGCCACAAAATATCTCTCTTTGCCAGGAAAAAACACAGCCACTTTCAGCGGCGAAATACTGGACCGCGCCCGGGTGGGCCGGCCGTTTACCGATGTGCCGGATTACATCCGTCAGACGATGCTATCCGAGAAGTTCAAGGCGCTCAAACCTCTCGATTGCTTGGTATACGTTGAGATCACCCTCCGAGCGGCCCGTCATTATGTCCTCACAGGAATCATCAACGGAATGCGCGTGAAAATCAAGCCGGGCCAGTTTTATACTTCGGTAGCCAGGATGGTGAAGATTTGCCCCTTCTACACTGCTAAAAAGATGCGGGGCTGCCTGAAGAGGTTAGTGAACGTCGGTTTCATTCGACAACGAGACCTGAAGATGAAACGAGGCCGTATCATAACCCTCGTAGGTTGGGCCGATGAGGAAGGGCAAAGTGAATGGCCAACAAATGAGTGGACTCATGGGCCGCGGCGATTCCCCTTCCCACCTTCTATTTCTGGCAGCACAGCTCATCGGAAACTGGAAGACAGATCACCTCAGGTGGGCCAATAGAATGGGCCGTATAAAACATAAGACTACCCTGGTGGGGAAAAAAGCTACTACAGATATATTAATAATACTGGGTAAGTATACGTACAGAGTGTTATGGAGCTAGCTAAGGAAATAAGGGAAATCCGGGAGATGTTGGAGGAGATCAACCGGGCAATCCAGGTTGGACAATCTCCGTGGATGACCACCCGGGAGACTGCCCAGTTCCTGCGATGCAGTGAATCCAAGGTGGAGCAATTGACTGCCAGAGGGCTACTGCCCTATCGTCGGCTAGATCCAACAGCCCCTCGATCACCCAGGCTCTACCACGTCA
>JACZSB010000190.1 GCA_022574435.1 Fidelibacterota bacterium | reverse complement strand
TGCATCATCGAATATAGCTATGAATTCTTAACCAAAAATATTGCAAGATTGGACCCCTGGTATTTCCAGAATGAGATACATACGCAGCTATCCAGAGTCAGTCTCGAAATAGTTACGGGGTATAAATATAACACCTATCACCGCAATTCCGGCGCTGATTCCGAGCCATCAGTGGAAGCGGTGCTCAAACCTGATGGTAGGAAGCGTAAGAGATATACTTGGGAATATGCCGATTTACCACCAATTCGCAAAGAACCTCATATCACTACCATAAAAGATTATATGACATCGCTTAATTTTCAGCTTATCGGGTACTCCGATGGTATTGCTCGATTTTCTTTTGTCCAAACCTGGGAGGACTTGAAGGAAAAGATCGAGCCTACCTACAAGCCGTATCTCAAAGGCAACCGGAAAATCAGAAAACTGGTCAGCGAGTTAACTGGCTCAATTACTGCGGAAGCGGACATTGTGGAAACACTGTTTCATTTCGTCCGGGACAGTATTGAAACCAGCCGCTATCGGGGGTATTGGGGCAATGGAATTCGCGGCCCGGGCGCTCTCCTTTCCTCGGGCCATGGCAGTCGGGTTGAGAAAAACCTGTTGCTTGTATCTCTATTGCGCACGGCTGGCCTTAACGCCGAACCACTGCTTATCAGCACGCGTGCCAATGGCAGATTAGACACACGGAACCCCAGGGCGGATTCATTTAACCATCTGCTGGTATTTATGGGTCGTCCGGCAAAATTTCGTCTGCTGGATGCATCCGATCCCTTCTGCCCGATTACCCTGTTGCCTGCTAATTATCTGACCAACACAGGCTGGCTGATCCTAACCGGCGATAGCGATGGACTTGTGACTATACCGGCGCCCAATTCCCTGAGCGCTAAGTTTGCAACCATTGATTCAGCGCGCATAGACAGCACCGGAAATTTGGAGGGGCAGATCACAATCCGGTATGAAGGCTATCGGGGCATACGCTACAGACGATTATTGGCAGAGAGTAAAACAGAGCGAAAATTCATTGAAGAGGAAGTTTTTGACATTTTCAACAACGCTGAAATTGACACTTTCCAGGTGTTACGTGCCGAAAAAAAGGAATCGCCTCTGGTTGTTATTGCCCGATTTAGGATACCAGGTTTCGCCGAAGTAGCCGGAGATAAGATTTACTTCAGCCCTGCCCTGTTTCAACGGTTCCAGGAAAACCAATTCCGCCTGGAAAAACGAACCTATCCGGTGGAATACAATTTCCCATCTATGGATCAGGAAATGATCACTTTTGAATTGCCTGCCAACTATGCAATTATCGAGGCGCCGCAAAACATTGATTGGAAAATCAGGGGTCAGGAGTTTCGCCGTTTATTAACCAGGAATGCAGACGGAAGACTTAATTACTACCGGAACTTGCATATCGCGAAAGTGTACTATAGCCCAGTTGAATATGAAATGTTAAAAAACTTCACAACCTATATTGTCGAGGCCGACGGGGATCAACTAGTCCTGCAGCGGCAGAGCAACTGAACCCATTATGGCGTGGTATGGCAGAAATTCAGTGAAATGGCTCCTAACAATTACTGTAATTCCCACATTGCTGCAGGCTGTAGATGACAGCTACATTATCAGCGAAGAACTCAGATTTCAGGTTAAAAGTAAGAAAAAAGCTACTGTTACCTATACTCGCCGAGTATGGGTACAGGACCAAGCGAGCAAATCGTACGGTGAAGTTCAAATTCTCGAAAATGAATTTCACCGGATTAAACGCATTTCGGGGAAAATTCTAACAAAAGAGAATAGAACCATTAAACGCCTGAGGAAAAGAGATATCCGAACCATTAAGGCCTCACCCGGCTATGCACTATATTCGGGAAATGAATACAGCTTATTTAACCTGACATCAGCGCGGCTGCCGTATATTCTAGAATACAGTTACACAGTCGATCTGAGCAGCCTGTTCTATTGGCCCAACTGGTATCCAGAGTCACGATTACCGGTGCAGAATTCGAGATATATCCTTGATATCCCCTCAGGTATGGATTTCAATCTGTTCTCCATCGGGAAAATTCCTGAGCCGGAGGTGAATGCCGATAGTACAATTTTCACCTGGGAACTCACTGATATTCCCGCAAAACGGGATGAATGGAGTATGGCGCCGGGTGATGAGGAGAGGTATGCTCTCTTGTTTACTCCGAAACAGTTTGTTTTGGGTGGACAGCGTGGCTCATTCGATTCCTGGGCTGCGTTTGGTGGATGGTATCACCGGTTAGCGAAGGAGCAATACAGTTTACCAGGTGAGGTTACCGGGTTTACTCCTATCCCAAACAAGGGATCAGATCGGGCATTGGTCCAATATATTTATGACCAGATTCAGCGTGAGACCCGCTATGTGGCAGTGGAACTTGGTATTAACAGTTGGCAGCCGCACAAAGCCGGAAACGTGTGGGAGAAACGTTATGGAGATTGCAAAGATCTGTCAACTCTGTTCATCGCAATGCTGGACAAAGTAGGGATTCCTGCCTATCCCGCCATCATTCTGACTCACCCCAATGGGCTTGTTTACCGCCAATTTCCATCCAACCTGTTCAACCATCTTATCACTTTCATCCCACTTCAGGAGGATACACTCTGGGTAGATTGCACTACAGATTTTACGACTATAGATGACCCACCTTATACGATCGAGGGCTGCAATGCCCTGGTGATCAAGGACGCAAAAGGAATATTGATCACCACCCCCACGAGCACTGCACTCGATAATACGATGATATTTCGTGCCGATGCAGTTCTTTCAACCCTCGGTGATATAAAATTGACCGGCTCTGTCACAGCTGACGGGAATTATGCCCAATATTTTCGGAGCGTATACCGGGAACTGGATGAGAAGGAACGCCGGAAAACATTTCTAAGGTGGTTGCAGGATACCTCTCCATCCGTAGATCTGCAGCAATTGAGTTTCACCGGTTTCGAAGATAACCACCAGTCTCCCTCGATTCAATTTGATTTGATATCGAAAATGTATGCAACCACCAGCCGAAATCGTCTGTTTTTGACCCCCAGCTTCTATTTCCGGTCAGTGTTCGACAGCGAAGATCCTACCCAGCGAGAAACGGCAGTTGGCCACCGTTATCCACTATATCAAAGTGAGAAGATAACTTATCATCTGCCACCAGAACTGGTGGTGGAGGCAATCCCTGATTCGGTCACCTTGATTCATCGCTTTGGGACCTATCAATATGGATTACTGGTTGAGGATACACGGATAACTTTTTCGCGGGATTTCCGCCTCAATCAAAAGCGTATCAGTCTGGACGACTACCCGGACTATTACACTTTCAGGGAATCCATTGAAAAAACGGACAAGAAACGAATAGTATTCCTTAAATAGTATCAAACCATGATCATATGACGGGGTTTTTACATTTCTGCCGGGACCAGATAAATATATTGGTTCACCAACTTTTCCGATAGTCGAGTAATCAGATTGATCGTCCTGACCTCATCAAACTTTGAGTGAAGGAGTCGGATGGCTTCAAAATCTCTGGTGTAGCGTTCAACTGCTTCCTTGGAATGATTGGTTTTTTGACAGGTAGTGTGGACCCGGTATCATCGAATATAGAGGCTGACGATCATGGAATCATCAAGTGTGAGAGCTTTTGACAAGACCTCAAATAATCCTTAGAAATGCAGAATGTGTCTCTCAGTCTTTGGCCCTAAATGTTCAAAAGGCTTTGAAGCGATACAGTTTAGTCATTAGATTTCTTGCAGACGAATCGCCACGTCCAATCCGATTGATATAAGTCAAGCAGCCGCCTGAGGCATTAAACTGATTATTTAAGGAGTCTGAATTGAGACCCAAACTTACCATACCCCTTTGCGCCGCCCTGCTGTTAAGCGCCTGTGCCGTCTTTATTCCAAAGCGAGTTGGACCACCATCAGAGGTTTCGGTGGAAATCACCCCGGAGCGCGTTGCCCTGGGAAAGAAATTGGCAGAAGGGATCATGGCCTGTGGCGCATGTCATACGACTGGGGCTTTTGAGGGAGATCCACGGCCAGACATGTACCTGGCCGGCGATGTAGTCTTCAGTAAAATGGAAGGGAAAATTGCCGTTCCTAATATTACGCCGGACAAGGAGACCGGGATCGGCGACTGGACCGATGGCGAGCTTATCAGGGCTATTACCAAAGGGCTGGGCCGTGATAACCGTCTATTAGTGCCTTTAATGCCTTGGGCGGACTTCGGCGCCGCATTAACCAGGGAAGAGGTTGAGGCGTTGGTAGCCTATCTGCGCACAGGACCAGCGCCGGTTAGGCACATGCCGGATGAGACCGACCTTACAACCTTTGCGTCGTTGATCATGTCAACTGGGATGGTCTACAACATGTTCGCCAAGGAGCCCTTTTTCAGCGATTACGAGCCGAGGCTGGGTACTCCGGTTGAACGCGGTGAACGATTGGCCTACCTGGGTATGTGCGTGGATTGTCACGCCTACTTTCCCAAGTTTCCCGGAGCTCCGAAATTTGGCGCTCCTCTGGCCGGGGGAAGCGTTATTGCCGTACCAGGCAGACCGGACGTGATCTGCTCAAACCTGACGCCGGATATGGAGACGGGAATCGGCGGTTTCAGTGATGAGGAACTCTATGACGCGATCAAGTATGGCAAGCGGCTGCGCCCCCTACCTGATACTGATATGGTCAGGTGGCCCATGATGGCCCGGATTACCCATCACACAGCGCTTGCCGATGAGGAGATCGCCGACCTCATAGCCTATTTCCGGGCCCAGCCGGCCGTTGAGCACGACATTGTGCGAAAAGAAAGGGAACGAGCCGAAAAGAAAAAATGAATGTGGTGATTTTAGCAGATCTCTCAATCCATTAATGAATCGTTTCTAATGTGATTGTCGACTGACCAGCTTGACCGGATCCTATAAAAAGTGTGTCGCCATAAGGACCACAATAACCTGTATTACCCAGTGCGCAACCACGGGCAACGGCAGCGTTTATTGACATGTTAGCTTTGCATCGCCCACACCTTTGTTACGGTGTAGGTCGAAAAAGTGGTAAGATATAAGAGGAAGTTGTGTCTATTAAAGTTTTTCACCTGAAAATACTTCAGGAGGAGCAAGAACACCCGCTTCCTTCATAGTCTCTGCGAGCTCTGGACTTGCCAGCATTTTCTTCATTGAGTCAGGATTTCCTTCTAGAACAATAAGTAAACTATTCTCGTCACCGACCTTTCTATAAACTCCTACATCACTCAGTCCCGCAGCCGTTCTATTGGCCTTATCGTCATCAAATAATGGTAGCCATTTATCAAAACTTTCCACAGGGTGAGTCAAAAAAAATCGTGCCATAACTTTCTCCATACCTTGTTTGGTTAAGCATACGTAAATCCATTTATCATCAAGCAGAGGTGAAGATTAACTTAGGTGCCATGAAGATGAATAAGCAAGTCAAACATCTTTTTAATCAATTAGATTTATACCTGATTCTTGTTGCCCCATGCAGCAATTAGCTAGCACTTACATTCAGCCTTCCCGCAGGCCTGAGCGGGCTCGGCTGGAGCGACTTGTTGGGCCGTATAGTTGTCATGCTCGGTTCCGACCCAAGCTCCACGACAACCCAGCTATTTGACAAGCGCAAGCAGTGCCTAATCTATGCCTATTCTGGCCCACCATTGGGCTCACTCTTAT
>JACZSB010000009.1 GCA_022574435.1 Fidelibacterota bacterium | reverse complement strand
GAGCTAATAGCTTACGAAGACGTACGGATCAAGGAATTTCCCCTGGCGGTTCAATGCTATACATTTCGGAAATTCACATTTATGGAAACATTGGAGAAGGTGAAGGAACTGGGCATAGAAAATATAGAAGCCTACCCCGGCCAGCTGCTCGGCCTGCCCGGCGGCGATGCAGAGGCCCGCTTCGGCCATAATATGAGCGCAGATCAAATTAAGGAGGTCAAGGCACAGCTCGAGCGGCTGGGGCTGAGGCTGGTGGCCTATGGGGTGGTCAATGAAGAGAATAATAAGGACGCCCTGGGTGGACTGTTCGCCTTTGCCAAGGAAATGGGAATTGAAACGGTGGTCATGGAGCCCGCCTTCGATGATTTTAGCCTAATCGATGAGCTGGCCAATGAATATGGCCTGAAAATCGCTATTCATAATCACTCGACTCCGACTAAGTATGCCCGCCCGGAGACAGTACTATCCCATATCAAGGATAGCAGCCGCAGGATTGGCGCCTGTGCTGACACCGGTCATTGGCTGCGTTCCGGAGTGGTACCCGTGGATGCCCTGCGCCTGTTAAGTGGTCGCATTCGTGATGTGCATCTGAAGGATTTAAATGATTTCGGCAAAAATGAGGCTTACGATGTTCCTTATGGGCAGGGGAAGGCCGAGATCCGGGCGATCCTGGCCGAGCTAACAATTCAGAATTATTCCGGGTATATAACAGTAGAATATGAGAAAGAGGAGGATGCTCTTAATCCCCTGCCGGCGATTCGGGAGGGCCTCGAGTTTATAAAAAGCGTCACCTATTATCGGGGGTACCAGGAAATTCTCCACTCCAGCGATAGTTGGTATAATAAGCATGGCTGGAATCACTATGGGCCGGGGTACTTTACGCTGAACAGTAAAACAGGTATCTTGACTGCCCATGGCGGGATGGGTCTGCTTTGGTACAAGCAGAAATTCAACGATTTTATTTTAGAACTCGATTTCCGGGTGGAACATAAGTCCGACAACTCGGGGATCTTCTACCGGATTCCCGAAATACCAGTGAGTGACGATTACATATATCATTCCTTCGAAATACAGATCGACAGCGGACTCAATAACAAACATATGACTGGCGCTGTCTACGATGCTGAGGCGCCCACCAGGGATGCCAGCAAAGAACCGGGCGCCTGGAATCATTATAAAATTACCTGCCGCCAGGCGCATATAACTATTGAGTTGAACGGTGAAACCGTTGTGGAATGGGAGATGGAACCGAGGGGAAAAATCCGGGACTTCGCGAAAGAAGGGTACATCGGACTGCAAAATCATGATGACCAGTCACCGGTGCAATTTCGGAATCTGTTTATTCGCGAACTGTAGGTTGCGATCAAATTTTCCAGTATTACCAAGGGAAGGGATCAACATGGCTGAGAAGAAAAATGGAATGAGTCGCAGTGAATTTATCGTCAAGTCTGCCACGGCTGCGGCGGCCTTCACTATCATTCCGCGGTTTGTTCTTGGGAGAGGCATGACTGCCCCTAGCGACAAATTGAATATTGCCGGTGTGGGCATTGGCGGCATGGGCAAAACCAACCTTGAGGCCTGCGCCACGGAAAATATTGTGGCCCTGTGTGATATTGATCGAAAATTCGCCGCAGAAACCTTTAAGCTCTATCCAAGGGCGAAAGTATTTAAAGATTATAGGGTTATGCTGGACGAAATGGATTCCATCGAGGCGGTGGTTATAGCCACCCCGGACCATACCCATGCTGTCATCGCTTTGGAGGCCATGCGCCGGGGAAAGCATGTCTATTTACAGAAGCCACTGACCCACGACGTCTATGAATCCCGCCTCCTGTTGCAAGCTGCCCGCAAATATGGGGTGGTCACGCAAATGGGGAACCAGGGTCATTCCGGCGAAGGGCTGCGCTTGATGAAGGAATGGATCTGGGATGGCGCCATCGGCGATGTGCACGAGGTGATGACCTGGACCAACCGGCCAATCTGGCCACAGGGCATGGAGCGGCCGAAGCGTAAGAAACGCGTCCCCAGATCATTGGATTGGGACCTCTTCCTGGGGCCGGCTCCAAAGAGGCCTTATCATCCGGCCTACCACCCCTTTGTTTGGCGCGGCTGGTGGGATTTCGGTACCGGCGCCCTGGGCGATATGGCCTGCCATATCATGGATGCTCCCTATGCTGTGTTGAAACTGGGTCATCCTACCACTATCGAGGCCACCTCCACCAAGGTGAACGATGAGAGCGCGCCTCTGGCTTCCATCGTGCGGTATGAATTTCCCGCCCGGGGAGCAATGCCAGCGGTAAAATTGTCGTGGTACGACGGCGAGCTGATGCCTGAAAGGCCGGAAGGGATTGAAGAGGGGCGCAGAATGGGTGATGATAGCGGCGGCGCCCTGTTTATCGGCGATAAGGGTATGCTGATGTGCAATGCTTACGCCCGCAATCCGCGGCTGGTGCCGGAGACCGCCATGCAAGCATACCAGCGGCCGGAGAAGAGCCTGCCGCGCGTTGATATGGGGCACGAGCAGGAATGGATTGCCGCCTGTAAGGGAGGGCCTACCCCCAGCTCGGACTTCGAGGTTGCGGCGCCGTTCACCGAGACCGTACTGCTGGGGAATATCGCTATTCGGGCGCAGGAGAATCGGAAGCTGGAATGGGATGGGGAAAAGATGGAATTCACCAATTTACCGGAAGCCAACCGGTTCGTAAGAAGGGAATACCGTCGCGGGTGGGAATTGGAAATCTAGTGGATTTTCCATCCAACTCCTCCGGACGCTAAGTTCTCTGCGCCTTAAGGCATTGTGTGGAAATTAGATCTACGGGGTACTATGTCTAAGTCAGATCATGAAGAAATCCAGGGCCAAAACAATTTGCCGCCTATTGACCGGCGGAAATTTTTCCGTTATTCAGCAGCCATAGTCGGCGGCCTGGTTTTGGGGTCGAAAACCTTAGCAAGTGCCAGGAAAACCGCGCCGCGAACAGATGCATTGAACGTTGCGTTGTTGGGAACCGGTGCCCAGGGACAGGTGCTGCTCAATTCGTGCCTGAAAATAGATGGGATCCGCATCACCGCTGTGTGCGATATCTGGGCGGCATATAACCGTAGGCGCGTAAGCCGGTTATTGCAGAAATATCACCACGAGCATGGGGTCTATGAGGATTATCGGGAAATGTTGGCCGAGGAGCGGGATCTGGATGCCGTGATTATCGCTACGCCCGATTTCTGGCATGCGGAACAGACGGTGGCCTCCCTGGAAGCCGGCCTGGCTGTCTATTGTGAGAAGGAAATGTCCAATACGTTGGCAGGCGCCCGTAAAATGGTGCAAGCGGCTCGCCGCACCGGCCGGCTGCTGCAGATAGGACACCAGCGCCGGAGCAATCCTCGCTACATCCACTGCTATGAAAAGCTGATCCACGACGCAGGCATATTTGGTCGTTTTACCACCGTGAACGGGCAGTGGAATCGATCGGTACAGCCGGACCTGGGCTGGCCGAAGAAGGCCACCATCGACAGTGCGGTCCTGAAAAAATACGGTTATGACGATATGCATCAATTTCGGAACTGGCGTTGGTTCAAAGGCATGGGAGGCGGGCCGGTTGTTGATTTGGGATCGCATCAGATCGACATATATAATTGGTTTTTAGAGGCCCGGCCGGTCAGTGTGACCGCGGTGGGCGGCACGGACTACTACGATCCCAAAACCCATGAATGGTATGATAATGTCCAGGCGTTGTACGAATATAGCACCCGGAACGGGACTGTGCGGGCTTTTTACCAGGTGATCACCACCAATCGCAACGGTGGCTATTTTGAAACCTTCATGGGTGATATGGGGACCTTGTACATATCCGAAGCCGCAGGCCGCTGCTCAATCTATCGCGAAGATCAGGCCCCTTTATGGGATCAGTGGGTAAACAAAGGCTATCTGCAGACGCCAGTGGAAACTGCGGCCCCGACAGGTGCGGTGCTGGATGTCCGGGAAACCCTGGCCCCTCCGGCTTACAGTTTGCCCTTTGAGATGAACGACCCCTACCACAAACCACACCTGGAAAACTTCTTCGATGCCATCCGGGGCAATGCGGCACTGAACTGTACGGCGGAGATAGGATATGAGACGGCGGTGACGGTATTGAAAGCCAATCAGGCGGTAGCCGAAGAACGAAAGGTCCTCTTTCGCTCCACTGATTTCAAAATTTGAAGCCACTGCCCCGCCCCGGCCGTCAAAAACAGACTTATTGATGAAAACCATATTCTAACCGGCTAGCGCCCATTGAAATCCCGGCCTCAATCCTCTATTTTATTGGGCTGCCTGGGGGCGGGTTTTCTGCTGGGAATCCTGATTCCGCCGCCGCTGAATGCCGCTGAGCCACCCGATTCGGCAGCAGTGATCACCAAGCTCGGTGATCGCGGCCTTGCCGGCCGGTCAGCACCGGTGCACCTCCTGAGTCTCTTCGACCAAGAGGGCGCGAAAATACTTTCAACCGACGACTTCCCACTGCCGTTTTCAATGGAGCAGACCTGCAACCCGTGTCACGATTATGAACGTATCTCCGGCGGTTGGCATTTCAACGCCGGGAGCAAAGAGATAGACCCGGGTCGACCGGGCCAGCCGTGGATTTATGTGGACACCACACTGGGCATTCAACTGCCATTGTCATACCGCAATTGGCCCGGTATTATGCATCCCGAAGAGCTGGGCCTCTCTCGCTGGGACTTTCTGGAGAAATTTGGTGGGCTGATGCCCGGCGGATGGGGCGCAGACTGGCAGGCCGCACAACCGGTCTATCGTCCCGAATGGTTCACTGCTGGGGAACCGGAGGTGAACTGCCTGGCCTGCCATAATCGCTCGCTCAAGCAGGATCGGGCGGAATACCACCGCCAAATGGAACTGGGGAATTACGCCTGGGCTGCCACCGCGGCTGCCGGCCTGGCCGATGTGAGCGGATCGACACATAACTTACCCCCATTATATGATCCCTTCCTGCCCCGTCCCTTAGATGAGGAAGATCAAAATTCTCCCAGGGTGCGCTATGGGCCGGGTCTGTTTACTGCTAAAGATAAGGTCTGGCTGGATCTGACCCGGCGGATTTCCGATGAACGCTGTTATGCCTGCCATTCGAGTCTCTATGCCCACGAAGATCCGCTGGCATTCGATCCGCTGCCGGCCGATGTCCATATCACGGCCGGAATGGCTTGTGTGGATTGCCACAACAATAACCTGGACCATCAGATTACTCGTGGGTATGAGGGAGCAAAGGATGAAGAATCGTGGGCCAGTTGTCGCGGATGCCACCTGGGCCAGTCCCAGGCCGATTCGCCGGCCGGTCGTTTCGGGGCTCCCGAGCCGGCCCATGCCGGTCTGCCCGCCTCCCATCTGGTCAATCTAAGCTGCACCACCTGCCATTCCGGTCCGTGGCCCCAACATGATCAGCACCTGGTGAAAACTTCCCAATCCCACGCTCTGGGGACCCACGCCGTTGATCCGGCGCCCTCAGCCCTACCTGCCATTGCGGGCCCCGTTTACCTGCCGGGCGCCGATGGCAAGCTGGCCCCCCAATTGGCCCTCTGGCCCGCTTATTGGGGATTGATGGACGAACAAACGATTCAGCCGCTACATTTAGAGCAAGTCCGGAAGTTGCGCGCTGTTGCGGCCCTCAATGACAGCACTTTGGACCAGGGTCGCTGGCCCCGGGACAGTAATGATGTAGCCTTGGCACTGGCAGGTCTGGACAGCCTCTTTCCCGGCGAGGGGCCACCGGTCTATGTCAGCGCAGGTTTGGTCGCGATGTTGCAGCCGGACGGCCAGTTGATCAGCTTCTTAAATTCCGCCGGCGATCCATACACCTGGCCTATCGCCCATGCCGTCAGGCCGGCCCGCCAGGCATTGGGTGCAGGGGGCTGCCGGGATTGCCATGCAGGGAGCGCCGCCTTTTTCTATGGCAATATTGGCGCTGCCACCCTGGGATATCCCGCGCAGGGCGCCACGCTGATAATGTCTGAGATGATGGGGGTAAATGTTTTTTATGCCCACTTTCTGGATGGCATTATCCTGCTGCGGCCGGTCTTCAAATTCGTCTTGATCCTGGGAACGATTCTGATCTCGGCAGTAGTGCTTTTGATATCCTTTAAGTTGCTGAGCAAATTATTGAACAGCTTGGCGCCGAAACGGTGGGAGCCCTGACCGTAGATGATTTATGAGTATATCATAACTGTCTGCGGGATCGGTTCCGCTGCTTTTCTAGGGTATATTGCCTGGAAAAACCGGCCGGATGCGGTCGGTGGGCCGGCGCCAGGATTATCCCTGGATGTGATTGCTAAATATGCCGAGCTGGATCGAATGATACGCCGGATAGTGCTCGCTTTGGCCATCACCCTGGGATTAACGGGGTTCGTTTCCATTCCCCTGGGCAATGCCGGCTTCAGGGACGGATTGGTCATGTTGCATACGATCCTGGGCGCGTGCTTCATTCTGGCATTGCTCCCATTGCTCCTGCTGAGGGCTGGAAGCATGGGGCGTCGGGCGCTGGATTTAATAAATGATCATGATACCCCTGCCACAAAAAGCCCCTCAGGTTTCGGGGCGCACTTGAGTACCGTAACATTCTGGATCATGGCCGTACTGGCCATCGGCCTGCTGGCCACGATCTGGGGCATGTTTTCGGCAGCTGTGTCGCAGACCGAACAGATTATATTGCGGCAGCTGCACGCACTGTTTTCAATTCTGTTCCTGATAGCGCTGGGAGCATTCACCCGGCAGATCGTGAAAGCCAGCCGGATTTAGACCGGCCGGCATAGACCTTGAACTTCTAAGATGAGATCAAAGGCCAAAGAATGAATACCGCTCACATTCGTGCAATTGGATTGTTGTTGCTGAGTGTCCAGTTGCTCAATAGTACCCAGGAAGCAGCCGAGGAAAAGTTGGTTCCACTGGAAATCGAATTACCCAAGCCGATGTTCATAGGAACGCCGCAAAATCTGCGTGTCCCTAATCTGGAGAAACCACTGGGTAAGCCCCGGCCACCCTTTCTTGCCCCGATGGGTACGGTGAATCTGGCCCTGGGCAGAGCGGTCACCAGTTCCGATGATTTCCCGGTAATTGGGGAGTTGGAGATGGTCACCGATGGCGATAAGGAGGCCCCGGATGGCAGCTTTGTGGAGCTGGGGCCATTCCTGCAGCAGGTGACTATCGACCTGGGGCAACCGTGCGAGCTGTTTGCCGTGGTCGTTTGGCATTACCACATGCAACCGTTGGTTTACTTCGATGTGATTATCCAAATTGCCACCGATTCCACCTTCGTGAACAATCCGGTAACCATCTACAATAACGATCTTGACAATTCCGCCGCACTGGGGATGGGGACCGACAATCATTATGTGGAAACGTCGGAAGGTAGACTGGTGGATGCCCAAGGCACTATCGGCAGATATGTGCGCCTATACAGCAATGGCAACACCAGCAATGATCTGAACCATTACATCGAGGTGGAAATATACGGCCGCCCGGTGGAGTAATGCTCAGCCGCCAAGTTTTCAACCTACTGATAGCGCTGTTTATTCTGGTGGCCTTTGCCGTCAGGATCCCGGATCTTGATCGAAAACCGATGCATACCGATGAGGCGGTGCATGCCTTCAAGACCGGCGAGCTGCTGGAAGGACACTCCTTCCGGTATGATCCGATCGATTTCCACGGCCCGCTGCTCCATTATTCCGCCTGGATCAGCGCCCGGCTGCACGGGGTCCGGCAGTATCAGGATCTACAGCCGAGACATCTGCGCCTGGCCACCGTGGTTTATGGCAGCCTGCTAATCGCCTGGCTCTGGGCACTGTATAATGTGCTGCCTCCCCGCGCTCTACTGGTGTCCGCTGCCCTATTTATGATCTCACCGGCCCTGGTCTATTACAGTAGATATTTTATTATGGAAACGTTGCTGGTGTTCTTCCACCTGGGCTTCACCATAGCAATTATGCGCTATCTGGCCAAGCCCACAACTGGATGGCTGGTGATGGGCGCGGCTTGCCTGGGGTTGATGTTCGCCACCAAGGAGACGGCGCTCCTGTATCTGCTGGCCGCCGGGCTGGGTTTAATTGCCACCTTAACACTTGCTCCTAACCGCAGCACTTTATTGTCCCGTCTGAAGATGGCTGCCCGGCCCTGGCAGCTGCCGTTGTTTTTCATCATCTGCGCCCTGGTTTTCGCCATCTTTGTTTCCGCCTTTGGGTCCCACTGGGAGAGCATCATCACTTATCTACAGGGTTATGGGACCCATATCCAGAGAGGCCTACACGACAATACCCATGTGAAACCGTGGTATTACTACGGCCGGCTGCTGATTTTTTCACACTGGGACCAAGGACCGGTCTGGAGCGAGGGGCTGATCCTGATTTTAGGCACTATTGGCGCAGTACACTTTTACCGCCAGCGAAATTCCACCAATACTCCCCAGGTTACGGCGCACAATTTTCTGGTATGGAACACCTTTTTGGGAATCTTATTGTTCTCACTGGTACCATACAAGACTCCCTGGAACATGCTGGGATTTTTGGCCGGTATGATTTTGTTAGCCGGCCAGGGTGTGCTGGTTTTATTTCAGAAATACTCAGCGCATCGCCGGAGATTGGTGCTGGCCGGGGTCCTTTTTTTAGGATTTGGCCACCTGGCCTGGCAGATGGGCGCCGCCACCACCAGGTATGACGCCAGTCCGCTGAATCCGTATGTCTACGCCCATACGTCTCATGAACTTGAGAGGCTGGTGACCGGTCTTAATCAAGTTGCAGCCGTAGACTCAGCCGGTTTCGGCCTGCCGATTCAGGTCATTGCCGGCGGACACGACTACTGGCCGTTACCGTGGGAATTGCGCAAGTTTTCTCAGGTCTACTGGTGGGCAGCCATCGATACCGGTATTGCCCCGGCCGCTGTAATTTTGGGGCGCATGACGGCCAACGACCGGGATTCCGTTGAAGCTGTCATAGCCGAATATGTATATAGTGGATTTGCGCCCGGTAAAAAAATCATGTATACCTCCCTGTTTGAAGCACCCATTGCTCTCCGCCCGGGGGTCTCACTGGCGGCCTTTATAAAGTATGACCTATATAATCGGCTCCCCGTGGCTGTGAAGAGTGATCCTTAGTGGCCCGTAAGCACCTCGAAAAGGGACCGGCGCTGGTGGAGACCGGCGCAGTTTCGGTGCATAAATATTCCAGGTCGGCCATGGGGACCATATTCGAACTGTTCCTGGACCATGAGGAGCAGGACTATGCTTCCCAAGCCGCTGCCGCCTGCTTTGAGAGCCTGGAAGAGATAGAGCTGGAATTAAGCCGTTTCCTCGAGAACAGCGATATCTCCCGGATTGTGGCACTACAGCGGAACGAAAAATTGACCCTGGGCCGGCATGCCTATGCTTGCCTGGCACTGTCGCAAAAAATGACCAGGGAAACCGGGGGGGCTTTCGATGTAGCCTATCTATCGAGGGGAGTGAACACTGGGACCCGGGAGCATCGGGCTAAGTCGAGGGGCAAAGACCCTATTGTTACTGAAAGACCAACGAATATCCCTGAGCTATTCACGCTGGACCCGGCCAATGGGGAAATTCGGAGCCTGACTGAGGCGCTCACACTTGACTTGGGGGGCATCGGGAAAGGTTATGCCCTTGATTGTATGGCCCATATACTGAATGAATGGGGATTGCAACGGGCGCTATTACAGGGGGGACGCAGTTCCGTGCTGGCTATGGACGCGCCTCAGGGCCAGGCCGGGTGGCATCTAGCCATCAGTGATCCCGATGGAGTAGGCGGCATATTGGCGAGATTGAACTTGCGAAACCGGGCGCTGGGAGCCTCGGGGATTTTGCAAGGACCCCATATAAAGATACCAGCAAGCTTCACCGGCCGGCACGACAAACCAGTCCGGGCCACATGGACAATAGGTACTAGTGCGGCCGAGATGGATGCCTTCTCCACGGCGGCCATGCTCATAGAAGAGCAGCTGCTTATACGATGCTGCCAAAAATTCTGCCCGGCGGCCGCCAGATTGGAGAGCCAACCGGAAATGAATGATACTGCGGCCACGAGCCAACTGATGTTATATGGGCCGGAGCAGGATTTATTCAGTTTGGAAATGCCGTCATCAGCGGGACCGGCCGAAGGTTTTGAACAGGAAAACCAGCTCCTTTAATACCAGGAACGTACTTCGGCCATAGCGCAGCCGGCTGTCTTTGTCCCAGGACCAATCGATGGGGAATTCCACGATTGCAAAGCCGGCATTCCGGGCGCTGAGGATAATTTCCAGGTCGAATAAGAATCCTTCCAGCACACAACTTTGGTACAGTGTTTTAGCCGCAGCTCGCGTGTAGAGTTTGAATCCGCATTGGGTATCAGTCAGATCTCCAGGTAGAGGCAAGATCATGCGGGCTAAGCGTTGGAAAGCGCTCGATAAGAATCGGCGCAGCCTACTCTGCCTCACCAATATTTTACTCTCGGGCAGTTTCCGGGAACCATGGGCAATTTGGCAGGTCCCCTTTTTGATCAAATCCAGCCCCGCCACCAGGAAACGCCAAGGCACATTCCCACCGCTGTCGGCGAACATGATGATTTCGCCCTGAGCCGCCAGCACTCCACTGCGCACCGCAGCTCCCTTGCCGCGCTGTACCCGGTTCTCCAAAATAACCAGGCTGATATCTTCCGGCAGATTTTTTATAGTTTCCCTGGCAACTTTTATCCCGGCATCTCTGCTGCCGTCGTCGGCAATGATTATTTCGGTGGTGATGCCATGGCCCTGGCAGAATTCAGCCGCTGACCGGATGTCATCCGCTATTTTGTATTGCTCGTTTAGTATGGGGATGATCAGACTGAGTGCGGGCCGGGGGTCGGATTTTGCGGCTACCATAAATAGATACTCAGCTGGAATTTACTGACGGCCTGGGCCTGCTGTCACCGGTCACACTCCTAAACGGTTCCCTCAAGAGTGGCGAGGACTCCGTCAGCTATCGGAGGGTGCGGGCTACACTACTTCCACAACAGCCCCGCCTTTGGCCCCGCTTGCAGCGGGATAAGGACGGGATTATGCGCCGGACTATTTTAATAACAACATCTTGATTGATTGGGAGTGCTTCGGCATCGCCCGGGCCTTTGGCTCGACGAGCAGCCGGGCGATGTAGATGCCGGAGGTGAGTTCCTGATCCTTTGCATCCCGGCCATTCCAGACGGCAGTGTGCAGTCCCGGCGCCCGGCGGCCGCTGACAATTACCGCCACCTCCCGGCCCATAAGATCGTATACCACCAGCGACACGTTGGCCGCCTGGGGCAGGTCGAACTCCACCGTGGTGACGGGGTTAAAGGGATTCGGATAGTTTTGGCGCAGCACGAAACGGTCAGGAGCGGATGATTGCTCCGGCTCCGTCTTAATTATAGTTCTTTCCAAGAGCCCTTCAATAACAGTGATCATGGTCCCGGGATCGTATTCGGTTAAGGCGAACTGGATAGTGCCAAACTGATCGATAATGAAATCGCGGGGGTAGGGGGATGCGCCACCGGCTAACTGGTAAGCATAGTAGACACTGGAGCGATCGCGCAGGACCGGAAAGGTAATGCCCTGATCGGAGATAAATGTATTGATCACTTCGGTGTTTTGATTAGACACTCCTAAAACCATGAGTCCCCGGTCACGGTATTCCTGCCAGATGCTCACCTCTAGGTCCGAAAACTCCGGAGCACAAGCAGGTCACCAGGTGGCAAAGAAGGCCAGCAATACCGGCTGCCCACGGAAATCGCTGAGAGTAACCGGCGCCAGACGATTCACGGCCTCTAAAGTGAAATCGGGTGCATCCATACCGATGTCCAGTCCATAGACCGGATTGCCATTAAGTCGCACACTGGCAATGGATTCGTCGGGATCATTGGAGGTGATCAAAAGGGTTGCCCGCCCCGCCCCATCCGAGGCGCAGTAGGTTACCACCAGCTCCTGTGATGATAATGGCGGGATTGAATTTGCCTGCAAGTCGAGCTGGTAGTCATCGTGCTGGATCGAAACATCATCAAGTATGAGGATACTATGACCGTTGTTGGTCAGCGTGATGGTATCGGTCAGGCAGGCGGGGGCAGTCAGGAATGGGAAGTCCACCTGGCGGGTGGATATGTCCAGGTCAGCCTCCTCGATTTCTCCGTACTTGAAGGTACGAAAGCGCTCCCATTCCGCGGAATATATCACACTATCCCTCATAGCCAGGGCCATCACCCGGCCGCCGGTGTTTTTGTAGCCCACCAGGCGCAGGGCAGGTGTCGGGTCCCACTCCAGCACTTCCACATCGTCCCAGTCCGAGACCGCTACCAGATTGCCGCTTACCGACACCCGGGAGGCATAACCGGAAGTGTTATAGTTCGCCACCAACCGGGGTGTGCTATGGCGGCTAACATCGAACATGTCGACCCCTTTGGCGCCCACAGCCACAAACAGGAAATTGCCGGCCGTGGCGATATCCTTGGCTGTTCCCGAGGCGGCTGCCTGTCCCACCACCACCGCTGCCTGGGGATCACGGATATCTATGATTTTTAGTCCTGCGGCTCCGTCCGCGACATATAGGTATTGCCCATCTGCGGAGACGGTCACCGCCCAGGCGTTTTCAGTGTTAACCCACTTTATGTGCGCCAGCGCGGTGGGATCGGAACGATCTATAACTTCTACGCCCAACGCGTGCACAGCCGCGAATAGGAAATCTTGCCACCCATCCGCATGTTCGTAGGAACCATCCTGATTCCGATAAGAGCCTATATCACTGGGTAAGTTGACATTGCTCACATTTAGTATTCTGATACCGCACTCTCGGCCGCTACCGTAGGCGTAGTTGCTGGACACGTGCCAAGCGTATACCCGGCCCCAGGCGCAACCCTCAATCTGAATCTGGGAAATGGACCTGGGCGCAGCCGGGTCGGAGATATCAATAATGTCCAGACCCAACAGCCCTCCGGGGATATAGGCCAGGTTGCCCACCAGCTCTACATCCAATAGCTCGTAGTTTTGCGGCCGGAAATTTGCCAGTTGGGTTAGATTCTTGGCCTGCAAATGTGAGGGTGCAGCCAGTGCCCACAGTATGAGCAGGATGATCGTAAAGTGCTTATGTGTGGCCCGCAATATCATTCCGTGAATCATCGTGTCTCCCGTCAATTATTTTGAAAGGATCACGATCCTCGAACTGCTGGCCCCATCCGAAATCAGCCGAATGATGTAAGCACCCGAGGCCAGATTACGGGCCTCCCAGATTATTTGGTGACTGCCCGATTCTTGCCAACCATTCATGAGGGTCGCCACGGTGCGGCCGCTCAGGTCCACCACCTCAAGGCGCGCTACGGCAGCCTCCGGCAGTGAATACGATATAGTAGTGACCGGATTGAAAGGATTGGGGTAAGGGCTGGCCAGGAAGATAGCAGCAGGCTGTAAGGATCTCGGTTCAGAGTCTACCGGACTGGTAGCCAACAGTTCTAGCGCTGTCAGCAAGCTGTCGATTTTATTCGCAATAAGGGTGGCATTAAACCCATAGCTGGCATGCTGCACCACCCGGTTTTGATCGATGATAATATTAAAGGGGACGGTGGGGATACCCAATGTGTTGACCAGTGCATTCGCTGAGTCATCAATTATTGGGAAAGTGAGCTGGTAGGCCTCAGCCCATTCCGCGCAATATAATTCGTATCCCCAGTCGAAGCCGGCCCCCACCACCACTAATCCACGTTCTTTGTAGGTCTGGTAAAGTGCCTCGATAAGCGGAGCCTCCGCCTGACAAATAGTTCACCAGGATGCAAAAATAGTGAGTAAGACAATGGCGGAATTGCCGCCGGCAACAGTATAGTCATTGAAATTGAAGACGCTGTCGGGGCCTGAGCAGATAGCTCCGCTCAGATCAGGCAGCGTATCTCCGACGGCTATAGTTTGAGCTTGCAGTATGCTTGCCGCCAGCACCAATGAAATTATACCAAGCCGAGTCATTATTCAGTAATTACCCGGCAGTCGGCAGTTGGTTCCATTTGAAGGCCGGCGGATGCTCACCAACTGCTGGTGAGTCGCAGGGTAATGGCGTCCTCCATGCCGGGTACATAGATGCAAACGCCGCTATCACATTTTAGTCCGCCCTGAATGGAGCCGTACAGCACGGTCAGCTCGGTAGCAGGTGTGAAATAGTATCCGGCCTGTACACCTAACCATTTATTCTTAGGATCGATCCCTGCGCGCCGAAATAGCCGCTCCAGCGGGTTATCATCTCCAGGTACCACATTCACCGACCGGCCCGTGCGCATACGTGAGACCGAGTCGTACACAAATCCCAGGGAATACCGGGAGGATCGGCTGATCGTGATGGCCACATAACGTTGATAGATGGAACCCGTCTTACTGGTCACTACCGGCTCAGTAGTGATCACCCCGGTATTAAGGTCGCGCTTTGCCAGACGGGAGTAAAACTCCGTTTCCTCCCATTGATGCTCCCAGTGGAGCGTCAGTCCCCATCCGTTAGGTAATCCCTGTGTAATCTGGGTGGGAATGGTCAGCAGTTTGCGCCGCTCCCAATTTACAATATCCTGTCCGGTACCAGGCTCTCCGGAGAAAAGGATATTGGTCTGCTGGTAGCTGAGCATATCATCCTGGCGTGAAATCAGGGCCATGAGGTCAAAGTTACCGGGAAGATAGCGGTATTGGATCTCGGCGAGCAGTTCTTTGAAAGGATAATAGGCCTCATCGTTGGCCAGCCACAGGCGGTTGGGCGAGCTCTCCCTGCGCCAGGCAGAGGAGAAGTCAGGTTCGATCACCTTGGCAAAGGCGTAGTGGCGACTGGCTCGGGCGAAATTAAATGTGAGCAGCGCGTCTTTAGTAACCTCCCAATTGAGCTCAATTTGAAAGCCCACCTCATCCTCAAAATCCATGTTATGATGCGTGCGCCCAAGGAGGGTGGAGGAGTGCTCTTTAAAACCTAGCGGTGGCGACTGAATCGAGTTGCGCCGGTATACCCGCCGGGGTGGATATTGGCGGTTGTCCGGATCAGCCGCATCCAGCAGATAGTTTTTATATTCCAGCGTCCAGCCCCACCGCCCGGGATAGTGGGAAAGGCTGGCATAAACGCTGCCCCCCCGATTGGTATTATCGATGGGAATCCAAGTTTGGTCAGGGGTAGAGTACAGACTATCCGTCTCATCAACTTGCTGGAATCGACCGGTCAACTCAACGAAAGCGTCAAAGTTATTGCCTAAAAATTCAAGGTAGCCGCCGGGCAGATAGGAATTTGTAACCAAGGTTGTGGAATCGATGACCATATTGGCGCTGCTGGCCGGGTTGAATACCTGGTTGAACCAGGGATTCTCAGCCTTTACGGCCACCAAGTATAGTCCGCTCGTAAGCCCCGCAGGCAGGTAACGAGCCTCCAGCCTTATGGCGCTTGTCCGGGCCTTATCATTATAATCCCGCCGCCGCGGATCGATGCCGGGTCCCGCCGGCAAATGCCTGGCGGTTACGCTGGTACCGTGCAGCAAGTCCAATCCCAGCCACTTATTCAACCCTAGCGTCAGCCAGGCGCCGCGGACTGTGGAATCCCAATCAATGTCCTGATCCTCCCACATATTTAATGCCAAACCCCGCCCGAATAGTCCATACAGATCACCCAATTGAAACCTTATCCGGCTATCGGACCATTCCAGTCTCAATTTGTGCAGTCCCGTCAGAGGAGGTCCAATCCGTGGTGGGGCGCTGAGCTCCAGACTGGTCCATAGGCTCCACGATCCTCTACCGGCAGTGATGCCCAGTAAATGCTCGCTGTAAATATAAGGCGCTCCGGTGGTGTCACTTAGCTCCTGGCTGGGCAGCACACCCCGGCCGTATTGCGACAGCATTCCGATGGATATATAACTCTCGCCGCCGCTCAGTTGTACCATGAGATTAACGGCTACCAGCAACCATAAAGGCAGCCTTGAAATTCTATTGTACGGGTGGGACTGCTGCAACACTATCAACATCGGTATGGGCGAATAATTTGGCTACTTCCACGGCCAGGTGGTCCTCGTCTCCGGGGACAAAACCGGTATGGCGATAGGTTATGCGGCCGTCTCGGGCGATCAACAATGTATAGGGCAGGGACATCCCATTCAGCCGGCGGAAAAACTGTTTGGCCGGGTCCAGGGCGACTTTAGACCGGTATCTGCGAGTTTTAATTAAGCGACGCACTTTCGAGCGACTGGTCTCGGAGTCGATATTGACTAAAAGTACAGTCAAGCCCCTATCACTATATTGGGATTGCAATTCATCCAGATGGGGCATGGCCTTGAGGCAAGGGGCGCACCACAGGGCCCAGAAATCGATCAATACCGGTCCCCGATTCAAGAGCTCCTCCCGCTTAATCACCCGGCCGTCCAGGTCTTTGATATCCACGGCAGGCAGGAAACCGGTCTGACCTGATAGAATTGAAATGAATAGTGAGGCGGCTGTCAATAGTTTTCGATTCACGGTTATCCCTCTGTTCCACTTTTAAGGTACTATCCCAGGTTTGGTTCCGGATGATAACAACGGCTTCGGCCCCTCAAATTAATAACCGATAGTCTTACCAGCGGCTTCCGGTAACTGACCCCCGGGCCGGATAGATTGTTTCCGTAAAGACTGGTATCCGAGTTGTGATAAGCAGGCCATTAGCCCGTTATTGGGGGAACTTACCGAATAATCCGAAGTTTTAAAATCATAAAATACCTAAACGCTATTGAAGTGCATGCAATCTAAATCAATATATCAGCTGATACTTTTTTTGGGCCTCCAGTTCGCCGGTGTGCTGTCCGGGCAGATCTGCAGCTGTGGAGGGGCGCCGCTGCTCAATTCTTTAGCTTTTAGCGGGGTTGAGAGGGGAACTGTACGAGTCGCCCTCGAGTATGAATACCATAATATTTCTGATGTAGTCTCCGGGTCGCGTCAATTGTCCGATGATTCACAGTGGCAATTGACACAGTCCGGGATATTCAAGATCAGTTACGGCGCCTCTCAACTGCTTTCTGTGTCGGCTTTGGTCACACTGGTGCAAAAGGAACGGGCAGCTGCAGACCATATATTGGTTAGAGGTATGGGAGACGGCGTGCTACTGGCTAATCTCTCGTTGCTCCCGGGCATGCTGAAGGCCAACCAGGCGCTGGTGTTGAGTGGCGGCCTTAAAGCGCCATTGGGAAATCCGGCCATGGAATTAGACGGACGCCTCATCTCCCTTGATCTGCAACCCACATCCGGCGGCTGGGATAGGATCATTTCGCTGTATGGCGCCCACAGTTTCGTAGATCGGCCCCTGCAACTGTTCATGCATACCTCCTACCGGTGGACCGGGACTAATGAACCATATGCTTTCAGTGATCTGAAATACAAATTCGGCAATGAGTTTGTCGCCAACCTGGGTGTCAGTTATTACCCAAGCTACCGGCATAGAACCTCGTTGATGCTGAACTACCGTTTTAGCGATACGGACCGGTTTGGAGCCTTGCCATTCCCCAACACCGGGGGACAATGGATTGACCTGGTGCCGGGTATTGATCTGGAACTGACCAGAGCAAGCCACCTGGAGCTCTCAGGCCATCTGCCGCTTTATCGCTCACTGGAGGGCGCCCTCCAATTGACGACCAGTTATTCCGTCAAGGTGGCCCTCTATTATGAGTTCAGTGGCTTCTGAAAACTGCCGGGGATGAAAAATTGCGCTTGAGGACTGGAACAATGCGAAGATTTATACTTCTGACACTGCTGGCATCGTGGTTTTTTAACGCCTCGTGCGAAAAAGTCGAACTGATCTCCGATTCCGGTGGCGATCGGTCCGCTGACAACTATTTTGGCGGCTCGGGCGGGATTGGCGATTGGCTGGTCCCGGAGAGCGAGGTGCTCAAAGGGGCCGGCAAAGATGCCATTCCGGCCCTTACCGATCCTGAGCTAGTGCGCTTCGGCGAGGTTAATTATCTAAATGGCGCCGATCTGGTAATTGGTCTAATGGTCGATGGTGAACCCCGGGCCTATCCCCATCGCATACTCGATTGGCACGAAATTATCAATGATCGTATTGGCAGCACATATTTTGCCATCACGTACTGTCCCTTGACGGGCTCGGGGATCGTCTGGGATCAAAGGCAATTAACAAATGCAAGCTTCGGCGTTTCCGGTCTGCTATACAACAGCAACCTGATTCCTTACGACCGGTCAACTAATAGTTATTGGTCCCAGATGAAGCTCATGTGTGTGTTTGGAGAGCGGCTGGGCGAAATCGCACCATTGCTACCCATCGTCGAAACCACCTGGAACAGCTGGCGCGCAATGTATCCCGATACTAAGGTGGTTTCAAACAACACCGGCCACGAACGTCCCTACCAATATTACCCCTATGGGACCTATCGCTCGACAGACTTCCTGATGTTTCCGGTAAAGCCACTCGATAGGCGTCTGCCATTGAAGGAAAGGGTTACTGGCGTTATCGTTGATAACGCGGCAAAAGTATATCGACTGAGCAGTTTCAAAGGCGGTCTGCGAGTGATCAATGATACCTTCAGAGGAGTCCCATTGATCGTAGCGGGCAGCGAAACCCAGAATATGTTGCTGATCTTCGGCCGGTCCATGCCCGATGGCACTGTTTTGACATTCGAGCCGGTGCAAGACCAATTGCCGATCATAATGCAGGACAATGAAGGGACTTTGTGGGATGTTTTCGGCTGGGGCATTGTTGGACCCAGAGTGGGTCAGCGCCTGCCGGTCACCAATTCCTTTATCGCCTATTGGTTCGCCTGGGGAGCCTTCTACCCTGACCCGGTGATCTATACCGAGTAGATATCGAAAATGCTGATCCGCTGGTGGTGGCCACTTCCTTAGTCTTCAAAGCATGTTGGACATCCAGGGCAAAATCGGGAAAGACAATTCGTCTGTTCAAGCCTCTTGTTGCCGCCAACGTCGAAGCCTCTCATTCTCGATCACTTCACAACCCCTCGATTATTCGCCGTTGAAATGTAGTCTACCGCAGGTGGGCAGCCACGATAATAGCCTATGGCCGGCGCCTGAGGCTTAAGGTAAGTGCCCTGGGCGGAACTTCCCACGCCTAGCTCGGGATAAACTTCTCGGCCCGCAAATAAGGTGAATGTGCCGGGGGCAGGCCTTGAACCAGCACAACCTGAGAGGAGCGGGGGCTTAATAGTCGCGTACGGCAGATTGGCTATGAATATGTTATTACGGGGCATATCATCTGTCCCACTAAGGCCGTGCGTAAATGTCGCCGTTTTCTCAAAGTAGCCAGTCATTTTAATTATTTAAAGTTTTAAAAGTGTTAAACTTAGCAGTGAATGATTTCCAATCGCGAGCCGTTGCGGCGTTTAATGCCTTGGCCGACCCCACTCGGTACAAGATTGTCTGCCTGCTGATGGAAAAGGGAGAACTGGGTTGCAGTGACTTCAACAATCAGTTTGCCCTGAGTAAATCTGCTCTTTCGCACCACTACCGTATTCTGGAAAATGCCGGTCTGATCCTTATGCGTAAAGAAGGCAGTCACATCTACACCAGATTAAATCATAGCGTGCTGGACGAATTGATCCCCGGGTTTGCCGGGACACATTTAAATGCCGATAGCCTGGCAGTTGAATAATGGAGGTCAGGTGCAATTACGGAAACGAGCAGAGTTATTATTCATTGAGTAAAATCCTTTTTGTGCAGGTTTATAACTAATTGCCTGCATTGAAACAAGCAACCAACACAACTACAAAGAATATGGAGAAGGAAAATGTCTAGAAAAATAACTGTTACCGGGGCTACGGGCAACATAGGGCAATTGGTGGTACCTGCTTTGCTGGCAGGCGGGGCGGAAGTCACCGCTTTAGTGCGTGATTCTAAAAAGGCCGAAGGGCTTAAAAGCCAGGGAGTCACCGTCATACCCGGTGAATACACGGATGCCGCAGCCGTTCAAACGGCTTTTGAGGGCGCCGATGCCATACTGATGATTGCGCCTCCTAATCCGGATGCCGTTACCCAGATGAGCGCATTAATTACCGCAGCAAAAAAGGCCGGCTCTCCCCATGTAGTAAGAATGTCAGCCATCAAAGCCGCGGCCGATGCCCCTACCGAAAATGGCAAGTTGCATCATGTTTCCGATAACGAGCTCATCGATTCCGGGCTGCCTTATACAATTCTGCGCCCGCACTTGTTTATGCAGAATATATGGATGTCCATTCCCACTATTCAGGAACAAAGTAAAATATATTGGGGCATGGGCGATGGTAAAATGGGAATGATTGATGTTCGAGACATTGCCGATGTAACGGTGAAAATATTATTGAATGGCAGTCATCAGGGTGAAACTCTAAATCCCACTGGTCCCGAATCCATTACCTTTACTCAGGTGGCTGAAGCCATCAGCAAATTCCTGGATAAAGAAGTTACCTATATTAATGTAACCTACGAGCAGGTCAGGCAGAGCATCATCGAGATGGGCTGGGGCGAATGGGGCGGTCAGGTCATGCACGATTATGCAAAAGCTTTTACCGAAGGCTGGGGCGATTTTACTACCGACGATGTTGAAAAAGTTACCGGCAACAAATCTCGATCCATTGATCAATTTGTAAGCGAAGTGTTGGCCCATGGATTTTAGCAGCCAACTAGATGGACATTTTCAACTGGCGCGACAGGGCTCGTAGTATATTTATATAACGTAGGCGGTAAAATAAGCAGGCAGCAGGCGCCATAGTTGGGGCACTGTTGTTGATCCTTAGATGCAATCCGGCAGGGTTGTCCATTGGGCAGCCCTGTCGTGGTTTGACTTGAAGAAATATACCAGCGCCGGTAATTGATTCTCGGTATAGGTGGGTTCTGACATAACTATAGATCCTGATCCATCCCCTGATGCCTGATACCCTGTCCCGGTCGCCGCCTAATATTGTGACGGACTGCCTTAGTCCTTACAGACTGCGCCCCAGCCGCTCGATGAACGCATCAAAGACGCTGAGAGCAAAGTTGAGCGGCTCAGGGAAGCAATCAAAATATATGTGGAAAGCTCGAATACTTCAAAGCTGGATTTTCCAGAAGTAGCCAAACTTTCCATTCGTAAAACTGCAGGCACTTGGCAAATTGAAGATCAGGAAAAATTAGATAAACATCTGATAGAGCTTAGAATTATAGAAGACGTTGCAACGCAAAACTGGAAATATGATAAAAAAGCGTTGAATAAGCTTCTCGACGATCTTAGAACTAATAACAATCTTTGTGAAGGTGTAAATAAAACAGAAGATAGGAAATCAATTTCTGTCACTTATTACAAGACTGCTGAAAATAAATCCAAGGCAGTCGAAGCGGAACGAGATGCGAAGGCATGGGATAGACAATATTCAAGATCTCCCGCGAAAAGCGAGGATTTTGATGACATCAAAATCTGATGCAATGCGATGTACGGAGCAACTAAGAATAGGCATAAACTTGCTAATTCGAGAAAAATTCTCGAATACGTCTACGGTCAAATGCCAGCGACTAAAGGATGTATGGAAAATAATAATAGATCCGAATCTGAAGGCGGGTGCGGTAGCTGGTGTTGCTCCCAACACCCACAAT
>JACZSB010000008.1 GCA_022574435.1 Fidelibacterota bacterium | reverse complement strand
TATGAATGAATTTTCCAAGATCAGGGTGGTCCACCCGCAGTGTTTGCATGTTGGCTCCGCGCCGGCCGTGCTGGGCAATGGTATTGGTATTGATACTGAAAAGGTCCATGAATCCGGTGGGCCCGCACGATTCACCGCCGGTGCCCTTGATAGGTGCTCCGGACGGTCTGAGGATAGACAGGTCGTGGCCGCAGCCCCCGCCATATTTATAGGTCAGGGCCTCATCGATAATGCCTTGGTAAATCTGTTCAATGGAATCGCCCTTGATGGCCACAACGTAACAATTATTAAGGGTCGATTTGATGTCCTCCCGCCCGGCGCCATGCATTATCCGCCCCCCGGGAACGAATTTGAAGTCTTCCAGGATATGTAGGAACCGCTGTTCCCACTCGGCCCGCAGTTCATCCGTGCGCTCCACACCGGCAATGGCCCGGGCTTGCCGCGACCATAATTCCCACGGGCTCTGTTCCCCGGGCGCCAAGTACTTGTTCCGGATTACGTCCTTGGCGATCTCATCGTCCAGGTAGTAATTATCCAGGGTATAGTTGGTGGGAATCTCCTCCGCCGCGGTTTTAGGAGGCAGGGCGGCCTGGGCCATATCGGCCACCGTCTTTTCCGGCTCGTTGGCTACCGGCGGCGCTTCAAGGTTTTCGACGGGCAGAGGATCGGTGAAAGGAAATTCAATCGGGTCGGTCATTCAACACTCTCCTGATCGCGAGTTGGCAGTGCCTGTTAAGCGGTGTCGCGGTGGCAACGAAAATAGATCGCTTAAAAAAGTAAATATTGAGCTTAAAATCTGGTGCTCAATCTAGGCCCGGTGCGGAGTCAATTCAAGCAAAATGGTGGAATGGGGCACAATATGTTGTATAAAAATTTCGATCCTTACCATATATAGTTGGTTTTCTCCTGCCGGCGAAACTGCTAAGTATCTTGATTACGTGACGGGCGGGCCGCTAACTTAACGCCGCTTGACGCGGGTGTAGTTCAATGGTAGAACACCAGCTTCCCAAGCTGGTTACGAGAGTTCGATTCTCTTCACCCGCTCAACTTCAGGGCGGCCATCCTGGCTCCCCAGGCCGCTGCTCCGTCTTGGCAGCCGCTACCCAGCCTGAGGGTAGGGTGCCTTATCAAGAGATAAAAGTGATAGACCCCGATCCGATTTAGTAGGGTTGGTAATGTATGGAGAGACAACATGCGCCGTTATAAACTGCCTACCAGCTTGGCCTTCCTGGGGTGGCTCGCGATAACCTGTGGGCCGCAGGCTGAATTGACTTCCGAAGCGGTGGATGGCTTGCTGGCCAAGTACATTACCGTAGACCTAACTGCCGATCTTAGTCATTTATCTGATTCACAGCGCCGTATGTTGCCGCTGCTGATCGAAGCTGCCCAGGCCATGGATGAAGTATTCTGGCTGCAGGCCTATGGTGATAAGGGAGCTTTGCTGGACGGTATTGATGACCCCGGCCTGCGACGCTTTGCCCTGATCAATTACGGCCCCTGGGATCGGTTGGCGGGGAATGAACCTTTCCTGCCCGGCGTGGCCTCAAAACCACCCGGAGCCAATTTCTATCCCGCAGATATGACCGCTGAGGAATTTCAAAATGCCTATCCCGGTTTACCGGAGCGCCATACCGCCTTGGCCAGCCTATATACCATGGTGCGCCGCACACCGGAGGGGGAGCTGATTGCCGTGCCCTATAGCGAGGCCTTTGCCGAGCAGTATGGCCGGGCCGCGGCTAAACTGCGAGAGGCGGCTGAGCTGGCGGAGGATCCGGGGTTTCAACGGTATCTGACCCTCAGGGCGGAGGCGCTGCTCTCCGACAATTACCTGGCCAGCGATCTGGCCTGGATGGATATGAAGAATAACTTAATAGATATTGTCATCGGCCCCATCGAAACCTATGAGGATAAGCTGTTCGGCTACAAAGCTGCCAGTGAAGCTTATGTACTGATCAAGGATCGGGAATGGAGTGCCCGACTGGGGCGCTACGTCGCCATGCTCCCCGAGTTGCAACGGGGCCTGCCGGTGCCGCCGGAGTATAAAAGCGAACGCCCCGGCTCAGATTCGGATCTGAACGCCTATGATGTGATCTACTATGCCGGCGACTGTAATTCCGGCGCGAAGACTATCGCCATCAACCTGCCCAACGATGAGCAGGTGCAGCTTGAAAAGGGTACCCGCCGGTTGCAGCTGAAGAACACCATGCGGGCCAAATTCGACCGGATATTGCAGCCGATCAGCGCCGTGCTCATCGACCCCCAGCAGAGGAGCCACATCACTTTCGAGGCCTTCTTTGCCAACACCATGTTCCACGAAGTGGCCCACGGCCTGGGGATCAAGAATACCATCGACGGCAGCGGAACGGTGCGGGCTGCCCTGAGGGACCGGGCCTCAGCCCTGGAGGAAGGCAAGGCCGATGTACTGGGATTGTACATGATTGCCGAGCTCCATCGGCAGGGCGAATTGGGCGACAGTGATCTGATGGATAATTATGTTACTTTCCTGGCCTCTATTTTCCGGTCAATCCGGTTCGGCGCCGCCAGCGCCCACGGCATCGCCAACACCATTCGCTTCAATTTTTTCAAGGAGCAGGGAGCATTCAGCCGGGACGACGCCACCGGCTTTTATCGGATTAGCAGTGGCCAGGTCAAGGCGGCCGTGGCGGCTCTATCGGAGCGGATTCTACGCTTCCAGGGCGACGGGGACTATCCGGGGGTAGTGGCCTTCGTGGAGCAGTATGGCCGGATCGGTCCGGTACTACAGCAAGACCTGGATCGCCTGTCCACTGCCGGCATTCCCGTGGATATCGTTTTCCGGCAGGGGCTGGAAGTGCTGGGCCTGGTGCTGTAGACCTGGCGCCGGTTGCGGACGTGATCGGCATCACTTCGTTAAGCTTTTGAGTTGCTTGAAGCCCGGCCAGCTATTAGTTTGCGGCGTAGACAGGTAGGGGATGCCAGACTGCTACCAATCCGGATTGACCGATTATTAGGGGTGATAATGTTCTCGCTTAGACCAATTATTCGTCAGATTTCCATCGGCACCATCTCAAGCCTCTTGGGCCTAGCACTGCTGGCCGGCCCGGCCCGGCTGGGAGCGCAAACCGACACCATTATCGCTGAAGGCTTTGGGATGACCCGTGATGCCGCTCTGTCCGAGGCCAAGCGTAGTGCCGTAGAGCAGGGGGTGGGAGTCATATTGACCAGTGAAACCTCGGTCAAGAACTTCCAGGTGGAGCGAGACAAGATTCTGAGCAAAGCCAACGGTTTCGTCAAGACTTACGAGGAAATTTCCTCCAGCCAGGGACCGGATGGCCTATGGACAATACGGATCAGCGCTGAAATAACGGCCATCCTGGATGAATTGGTGAAGGATCAGCTGGCTCTCGATCTCTTGTTGTCCTGGGTTCGCCACCCGCGGTTCATGATAATAATGGACGAAATAAACATTGACGATACCGGCTCATCTGTGGCGGAGACTGAAATCGGCCGGATTATGGGCGAAAAAGGCTTTGACATCATCAGTGCCACCCAGACTGAGGCGCTTAAGCAGCGGAACGTGAACCTGGCCGATATCCAGGGCGATCCGGTCCAGGCTGCCGGGATGGCCGCCGAGTTCGGGGCTGAGTATATCATCATGGGTAATGCCACCGCAAAGGCGGTCACCCATCCCATGCTGGGTACCCGGCTGTCGGGCCAGGCCAACATCAGCGCCAAGGTGGTGCGCGCCGACAACGCCCAGATTATGGCCCAAGAGACTTTTCATGGCAAGTCCACCCATATCGATGGCACTACCGCCGGGGTGAATGCGCTTAAACAAGCCGCTGGTAAACTGGCCGATTATCTGCTGGCCGAAACGGTGCGCCGCTGGAGCCTGGAGCAGTCCAACTCCCGGGTGCTGACCCTGAAGATTTCCGGCCTTACCTATCAATCCCGGCGCCAGGTACTTGATTTTCTTAATGGCGGCATCGAAGGGGTCCGGTCGGTGGACCAGCGCAGCTTCGCAGCCGGGGTAGTAACCCTGGCGGTGGAGTTCACCGGTTCCAATGAGGACCTGGGTATGGTCTTGGACGGCCATGACCTGGGCGCTTTCGTGCTCTATATCCAGGGAGAAAGCTCCAACGGCTTCGACCTGGTGGCTCAATCAAAATAGCGCCACCGGTCATGGTCTGGTATGGTATCTCCTGGCGGTCAATTGGCTTGCAGTTGAGACGATCCATACCTATTTTTGTCGTTCCCTGACTGTGGGATATACGGTCCATGGATTTGTTAAATGAAGGAGTGTTAGTAATGCGTATCAGAATGATCCTGCCCCTTTCACTGGTGTTCTCCCTGGCTTTGATCGGGTGCGCCCCCCAGGCCACCTCCCAGTCTGATCTGGATACCCCGGAATACCACTATCGCCTGGGTGTCAGAAATCTGGATAGCGGCGATTACCAGACCGCCAGCGGGGCTTTCCGGCGCTCCGTGAACCTGGACCGGAAGTTCGCCCTGGGTTGGAGCGGCTTGGGCATCGCGCAGGCCTTCTTGGGGAATTTCGAGGAAGGCGAGCGTTCGGTTGACAAGGGGGTCAGCCTGGATGGCAAGGATCCCCTGACTCACGTTTACCGGGCCCGTTTCTGGATCGTCAACCGGGGAGCCCGGGGCTGGTTCGACAAAGCGGAAAAATCGCTGGAAAAGTCCTTGAAGCTCGATCCGGGCAATGAAGCCGCCGAATTCTACCTGGGCGAGGCCAACTTCTTTGCCATGGATTTCGACCAGGCGGCAAGGCAATTCGGCAAAGTTGTAGCGCTCAATGGAGACTATTCCGACAGGGCCGATAAACGCTGGGCGGTAGCCCAGAAAGTGGTCCGGGCCCGCCCCGGAACTGACGCCGGTCGTAAGATCGCCCTGAAGTCGGAAATTTCCCGGGCTGATCTGGCGGTGCTGTTCGCCGAGGAGTTGCAGTTGACCAAGATCATGGAACGGACAGCCGCACCGTCAGGTCCGGCGGTTTTCCAAGCCCCCGGAGCAGTAGCCGCCGCCAGCCAGACAGTGGTACCAGCGGACGTCGCCGGGAGCTGGGCCGAGACCTGGATCATGGAAGTGCTCAAGCTGGGTGTATTCGAGGTTGACCCCAGCGGCAATTTTGCGCCGGGCGTGATGGTCACCAGGGTCGATTATGCCATGGCGGTGCTGCGCATCCTGGCCATTGCTACCAAGGATGATGGGCTGGATACCCGCTATTTAGGTGAGTCCCCCTCCCGTTTCTCCGACGTGCCCAGCAGCCATTTTGCTTATAGTGCCATGGCGTTGTGCGCGGAGCGGGGGATCATGAAGGCCGATTTGATGACGGGACGCTTTAATCCCGCCGAACGGGTGGGCGGCGCGGACGCGCTGCTGATCATTCGTGAAATTCAGAACTCCCTGCGGATCACCTTTTAGCCTTAGGAAACTGATTTCAACTTGAGGAGAAGACTAATGCAACGCACTAAAAACAATCTGACGACTCTGATAATCGCCCTCAGTTGCTCCGTGCTGTGGGGCCAGTGGGGTGCAGCGCCCGGAGCCATAACCGAAGAAGGCGAAAACAGCCAGATCGACTACTCTACCCGGATGATCAAGGCCACCGGGATCGGCGCTGTGCCGACCAACGCGGCCAATGTGGGTGTCGCCCGGGCCAACGCCATCCGGGCCGCCAAGATGGATGCCCTGCGCAACCTGGTGGAAGCGGTCAAGGATGTGCGCATCACCTCCGAGACCACGGTGAGCAACAATATGGTTGAAAGCGATGTGATCACCAGCAAGGTGGAAGCCATGATCCGGGGCGCCCAGCAGGTTGGCGATGTTAAATATCTGAGTGATTCGTCTGTGGAACTCACTATGGAGGTGCCGCTGTCCGGCATCATGGACCTGGTGATGCCCACCGGTGAGGCTACTGCGCCGCCGGAGCTGGGACAACCGCCGGCTGCGGCCGAAGGTACAACATCCTCCGTGACGACCGCCACACCGGGGCAGCCGATCACCGGTCTGATCATCGACGCCCGGGGACTGGGCATAAAACCATCCATGTCCCCCCAGGTGTTGACTGACGATGGCACCGTGCTCTATGGCCCCGGCAACTACCCCCGTGAATTCGCCGTGGCCCAGGGCGTGGTAGGCTATCACAAGGATCCCACCGCCGCCGCCGCTGACGCCCGGGTGGTGGGCAATCCGGTGACCATCAAAGGCCTGAGCACATCCGGCGGTATGGCTACCGATGTGGTGATTGCCCTGGCCGATGCTCAGCGGGTGGCCGGCATGGACGGTTTCGGCGAGGCCCTTTCCGCCTGCCGGGTAATGTTTATCCTCGACTGAATTTAGCCAGTTTTAAAACTTGACCCCGGCCGGTGTGCTGCCGGAAGGAGTTTGCCATGACGTTCCTCCAGAGTGGTTTCATTTTCCGTTCCGCCATCCCGCGATCGGCGGCCATAGCGGGCATGGCCATTTTGCTGGGCTGGCCGGCGGCCACTGGGCTTTCGGCCCAGGGCAAACAATTGTTCGGCAAGGTGACATTCCCTCTGGGCGACGTACAAGTGCAGGTGGCCAAAACCCCCGACTGGACCAAAGCTGCCATGAACCAGGAGCTGTTCGTGGGTGACAGACTCAAGACGGCGGTGAAATCGCGTTGCGAGATTACCTTAAACGGCGGTGGCAAGTTCCGGATCGCCGAAAAATCGGAGGTGCTGCTAACCGAAGCGAAGGTTACCGCCCTCAAAAAGGACTTCGGCGCCACCGTCAGTCGCGGGCAGGTGTGGGTGGCAGCTAAGGCGGCCTTCGGGGAAACCAAGAATGTGGCGGTGCGGACCCCCACGGCGGTGGCGGCTATTCGCGGCACCAAGTACCGGGCGGTGGCCGGCGAAGAGGAGAGCTCCGTACTGGTCTACGAAGGTAAAGTGGACGTCAACTGGGCTCAGGGATTAGATCAGTCGGAGGAGGATCAGCAGGGCGACAGCGGGGGACCGATACGTCTCATCCAGCCCACGGAGGTGGCGCCTCCCGAGGAAGTGCCCGGGCCTTATGAGGTGACCCTGGAGGATTGGATCACCATTGTGGAGGGCATTCAGATAAACGTGCGGGCCGACGGCAAGTATTCTATGTTCGAGTTCGACCAGGCCGCCGATGCCGGTCTGGACTTCGTCCGCTGGAACAAGGATTTGGATACGGAGCAAGGGGAATAGTCCCCCAGGAGTTCCCCCGAATTATTAGACCTTTCATTTACCAATGGATAATTGTGGGGCTGCGTTCCGTTTTGAACCGCTCCCCTTCGCTTCGCGAAGCCCCTCTCCGCGTGCGTAGAGGGGACGGCCGCAGGATGGGGGTGAGGTTTCCCGCCAGGGTCGTTTTCCCTGGCCGGAGCAACCTTTACGGAAAAGCAGTTGCCTCCCTTGTCATTTTCTACATCTCTCGATAGATCAGTGAGTTACAGGCTCACGTATTCAATTTTGGCGGGAACTCCCGGAATAGTCCCAGCACTAGAGGAAGGAACCGGGCGATAGTGATTCAACTGCGGGCTATGTTGAACAAGGCGCTCATTGGCGCCGGGCTGGGATTGGTCTCAGCCTTTTTTCTTTGGTTTATAACCTCCGCCGATTGGCTGTTTCTGAAAAAGGTGGTGGACGGTTACGAGTACCGCTCGTACGATGCCCGCTTCAAGGCCCGGACGGCCGACTACCGGGAAGAATCCATCGACACAGTACTCATAGTGGATATCGACCAGCAAAGTATCAACGAGCTGGGCAATTACTTCCGCTGGTTCCACGATAAGCACGGCACCCTGATCGATTACATCAGTTCCGGCCATCCCCGGGCGATCATATTCGACGTACTCTTTGATGCCGAGCCGGACCTCAATCACGATACCGCCTTTGTGGCGGCTACCTACCGCTCCGGCCTCGTTTATCACGCCATCTCGCTCTCCCAGGCCGATACACTCAACTTCCAATATCCCATGGAAGCACCTCCCGAAGGCGTGCATCTGCACGTGCTGGCGGCCGGCGAAGGGTTTTCAGAGGCGGCGGTACGCTTTTTTGGTGACCCGGCCGCCGCGGACTACCTGCGCGAGATCAACGCCGACCTGCTGCCACCCGACGGCCTGCCGCGAGCCGGGCAGGTGATTCGCATTCCCACTGTGCTGGATGCCCCGAACATGATCTTGCCCCTACCGCCGGAAACAGCCGCCCGTTTCCCTTCCGGTGAACGCTTTGACATCACTTTCATCGACTTGCTCAATTCAGCAGCTGGCATCGGCAGCGCCAATTTCCCACAGGACTCGGACGGCATTATCCGCCGGGCGCCCACCGCCGTCTATTTTTCCAGCGCCGGGCAGGTGTACCCCAGCCTGACAATGACGGCCGCCATGAACTTGCTGGATGTGCCGTTGGATGGATTGGAATACGACTTCGATGATCGGCGTCTCCGGATGCGTAATCGAGACGGCCAAATCGTGCGGGATATGCCCATCGATGAGCAGGGCCGCATCTGGGTGAATTACTACGGCAAGTATCGCACCTTCCGCTATATCCCCTATGCCTGGGTCTCACCGGATATGCTGCCCGCTGAGTATTTCAAGGACAAGGTCGTGCTGGTAGGGTCCACCCTGGCAGGCCTGATGGACCTGCGTTCCACCCCGGTGCAGGAGACTTTCCCGGGGGTGGAAATCCACGCCAACGTGATCATGAGTCTGCTTCAGGGGGAGTTCGTACGGCCGGTGTCCAAGTCAACTACGGTGATACTCATTCTACTTCTGGGCGGGATATTAGGCGCTATCCTGGTCCATGTGCGGACCATCTGGTCCTTGCTGGCCACCCTGGCGGCCATCGGACTATGGCTCCTGCTGGCCTATGAACGGTTCCTAGGTGGGTTGGTGGTGTTGGAGATAGTCCGGCCGCTGATCAGCGTGGGCGGGGTCTTTCTCAGCGTCAACCTCTACCAGTTCCTGGTGCTGGATAAGGACAAACGCTTCCTGAAGAAGACCTTCAGCACTTACATGTCACCCGAGTTGATCGACCAGCTGATGACTTCCGGGATCGAGCCGAAGCTGGGCGGAGAGTCCAGGGTGCTTACGGCGTACTTCACCGATATCCAGTCGTTTTCCTCATTCTCTGAGATACTCACCGCCACCGAGCTGGTGACGTTACTCAACGAGTACCTCACCGCCATGACCGACGTGCTACTCGAGCAAGGCGGCACCCTCGACAAGTATGAGGGCGATGCCATCGTGGCCTTTTTTGGCGCTCCCCTGCCTATGGAGGATCATGCCGTCCGGGCCATTCGCACTGCCCTGGTAATGCAGCAAAGTCTGGCTGATCTACGCGAAAAATGGTCGAGCGAAGGGGATAAATGGCCCACCATGGTACACGGCATGCGCATGCGCATCGGAATCAATACGGGCGAGTTTGTCACCGGCAATATGGGCTCAACAACCAGAATGAACTACACCATGATGGGCGACATCGTCAACACCGCCGCCCGGCTGGAAGCCTCCGCCAAGCAGTACGGGATCTACATCCAGTGCACCACCCAGACTCTCAAAAACGCCGGTCCTGATGCCTTCGAGTGGCGGGACATCGACAAGGTCAAGGTGATGGGCAAATCCGAGGCGGTGGAGACGGTGGAGATCATGGCTCGAAAGGGCGGCCTGGCACCCGAGCTGAGCCGGATGCGCGAGATCTTCCAGAACGGTATAGAATCCTATCGTAGACAGAAATGGGATGAAGCCCGTCAATTCTTCGAGGAGTCGGAGCCGCTGGAGGAAGTGTTCGACAAACGGCCAGGCAATCCCAGCCGGGTCTATATTGAACGTTGTGATTTTTTCAAGGCCAATCCACCTGGCACCGACTGGGACGGCAGCTGGTCCCTCACCTCTAAATAGCCCTATTTGCACAGCAATAGTGCGCCGATCAAATAGGCGGATCCGGCCTCCCGTTGGAATATAGCTTCCTAGTCCGCCACTAGCCCCTTAATATCGGTTGACCGTTCACGGTCCGACTTCTTGAGCCCGAGTCGTATTACCGAGGTAGAGCATCCCAATGAGACCAGCGTTGGCACTGGCCCGATTGATGGCCTTACTGGTAGCGGTGTCGGTTGTCGCCGCTGGTGGGCAACCCACGTATCCTCCAAACACCACACTGGCGCTGGCCGCCCGGCTCAATCAACAGTATGCTGAGCAGCAGCTGGAACTTCGAGCCCTGGTTTCGCCTGAGGAAATGGGTTTGCGGCTGCTCTCGAGTGGCCGGGTGGCCCAATTGCAGCGTCTGGCTGGCCGGCGGCCGATTTATTACATCACTGATAATCTGAATGCCGCCCGCACAGTCGCCACCCAGCGACTATGGTCCGGTGGCGGCCTGGGCTTGGCCCTCACTGGCGGCGGTGTAACAGTGGCCGTTTGGGATGGCGGCGGGGTGCTGCCGTCACACCAGGAATTCGGTGGCCGGGTCACCCGGTTGGACGCTACCCTACCGATGATAGATCACGCCACCCATGTAGCCGGAACCATTGCCGCGGCCGGAATCGACAGCGCGGCCCACGGCATGGCCGGTAACGTCCAGGTGATTTCCTACGATTGGGAGAATGACGCCGCCGAAATGGCCACTGCGGCAGCGGAGGGGCTGGTGCTGTCCAACCATTCCTACAGCATCGCCGCCGGGTGGGAGTGGGACTGGCGCGGGGACAGCCAATGGGCCTGGTTCGGCGATCCCACTATCGATGCCAACGAAGACTGGATATTTGGCTTTTATCTCCAGGAATCGGCCGACTGGGACCAGATCGCGGCCGCCGCCCCTGATTATTTGATTGTCACTTCCGCCGGCAATGACCGTGACGATGCCGGCCCCGGACCCGGCCCGGTGGAGCACTGGGCCTGGGATGGTGTGGGATGGGTGTGGGTACTGGCAGAGCGCGATCCCGACGGGAACTACGATAGCCTGCCCGGTGGCGCCGGTAGCGCCAAGAACGTGCTGGTGGTGGGGGCGGTGGAGGACCTGCCGGGTGGCTACCAGGACTCCGCCGGTGTACTGATGACCGCCTATAGTTCCTGGGGCCCCACTGACGACGGGCGCATCAAGCCGGACCTGGTGGCCAACGGCACTACCCTGTACTCCACCATGGCCTGGGAAGGGGCCGCCTATGCCACCCTCAGCGGCACTTCCATGGCCGCCCCGGCGGTCACCGGCTCTTTGGCTCTGCTCCAGGAGCACTACCGCGCTACCCACGGCGGCGCCCAGCCCCGCTCGGCCACCCTGCGGGCCCTGGTGGTGCACACCGCCGATGAGGCCGGGGATGCTCCCGGACCGGACTACCGCTTTGGCTGGGGCCTGCTGAATACTACTGCGGCAGTTTCAGTCATCTCCCTGGATACGTTGGATAACCGCCGGCTGCAGGAACTGGTATTGGTTGATGGTGGAGAGGTCACCATCACGATCTCCAGTGATGGTTGGACGCCTTTAAAGGTTACCCTGGCCTGGACAGATCCGGCCGGACCAGTACCGATAGCGGCAGTTGACCCGCTTGCTATTATGTTGGTGAACGACCTCGATGTCACCCTGACCAATCTGTCCACCGGGCAGGTGGATTTTCCCTGGCTTTTGGATGCCTTCAATCCTTCGCTACCAGCGGCCACCGGGATCAACGGCCGGGACAATATCGAGCAGGTGCTGCTGGCGGCTCCCATCCCCGGGAATTACTTGGTCACCATCGACCACAAAGGTTTCCTGGTCAATGGTGCGCAACAATTTTCCCTGGTTGTCACCGGCGCAACCTTCCCTGTGCTGCCCCGCGTGCTGGTGTGGGATGGGGATTCCACCGCTGACGATTACAGCGGCCGGTTTATTCGCGATCTCCTCCAGGCCGGTGACACCATCGAGGTCGATTACCGTACTACCCTGCCCGCCGATCTGTCCGGGTACGATGCGGCCTTCCTTTCGTTTGGCAATTATGGCGCCGGTGGTGAGAACACTCCCTTCACCAGCGATCTGGCCGCAATAGTACAGGCCTACCTAGCAGGTGGCGGCCGCCTCTACCTGGAGGGTGGCGACGCCCTGGCCCAGGTCGGATTGGATGCGGCAGGCAAGGATTCTCTGTGGAATATGCTGGGTATCGGTTCGGTGGCCGACGGCCGCTTTAACCCACTTGATAGTTTAATTGGGCAGCTTGGAACCCTCACCGAAGGGATGCTGTTCACCGCTTCGAACCAGGCCGAGCCCCAATATATTGACCTGTATTTCCCAGGTACGGGAGGGGCGGCTTTTGAAGAGAACGACTACGGAGTGGTGGCGGTGCAACAGTCCAATGACAGCGGCAGCCGCAGCTTCGTCTTCTCATACGCCCTGGCCGCCCTGGTTGATGGGACGTCACCCTCGACCAGGGCAGAGCTGCTGGGCCGGATATACGAATTCCTCCTGGAGCAAGCCCCGATCCCCATGATCACCGCTGTCTCCCCTGAGGCCATTTGGCGTGGTCGCCGCACACTGGTAAACCTGTACGGTGAAAACCTGGCCGGGGTGACCGCCGTCAGCGTGGACCAGCCGGCAGTGGTGGAGAACCCCCCTGTGATCAGCGCCTGGGGGGATCAGCTATCGGTATATCTGACTATCGCCGCAGAGACTGCCGCTGATTCGGTCACTATTACCGCCCTGGCCCCTGCCGGTCCGGCGATCATCATGGTGCGACTGGACTATGCTCCCCAGGCCGTGGATGATACTGCCAGCACGCCCGAGGATAGCCCCATAGTGCTGGCAGTGCTGGCAAACGACCGCCATCCCCCAGGCGATCCGTTGCAAATCAGCGCCGTCTCGCCACCGGTGTACGGATTACTGACATGGCAGCCCGGTGATACGACCATCAGTTACTCGCCGCTAGCTGATTACTTCGGGCCTGATAGCTTTACCTATACAGCAGTGGATACCGGCGGGGAAACCACCCAGGCCTCCGTTTGGCTGACAGTACTCCCGGTGAACGATGCTCCCACCGTGGCCCAAGCCATTCCTGATCAGGATATATCTGAAGACGGTGGCCAGAACCTGGTCGTCGCCGATCTGAGCACTATATTTCGCGACGTTGATGATCTAATGCTGGTCTTTTCTAAAATCTCGCCGGCTGAATTATCCATCACCATATCAAATGATTCGCTCTATGTGGAACCGGCGCCGGACTATTTCGGAGTAGTCGACGTGATCATCACGGCTACCGACGCACTGGCAGCCTCTGTAGAGGATACATTTGCAGTCAATGTAGCCAGTATCAACGACGCCCCGGTGCTGGTGGGCCTGCCGGACCTGGTCTTCACCGAGGACGACAGCGCCCAACTCGATCTGGACCCCTATGTCAGCGACGTGGACCACGACACGACGGAGATCACCTTCACTGCTGCGGTGATCGGGGCAGCGGCCCAGGCAACCGTCCGGGTGCAAACCAGCCCGGGCGGCGGATTCAAGATCGATGTTGGCGCCGGGGACCTGGTGATCTCCATCGACGGGACCAGCCATGTGGCTACTTTCGTTTCCTCAGCAGACTACTCCGGCACATTCACCGTGGTCTTCACAGCCTCGGACGACAGCACGGCTACGGATACCGATACTATCGGCGTGACCGTCTTGCCCGAGAACGACGCTCCGGTAGCACTGGATGATATGGTCACAACCGCCGAAGATATAGCGGCCTATATACTTGTCCTGGCGAACGACTATGATGTGGAGAGTGGAACGAACCTGTTGATAGACACCGCCTGGGCGCCCCTCCACGGCGTTACAGTAGTATTGAACGATACTGTTCGCTATATGCCGGAGGCCAATTTCTTCGGCCCGGACACCTTCAGCTACGTGCTCGCTGACGGCGCCGGCGGTTTGGATACCGCCAGGGTCTATATTACTGTGACCTCGGTGAACGATGCCCCCGTTCTGGCTGGCCTGCCCGACAGCGCCTTTCCGGAAGACAGCAGCAGCACCCCTTTGCCGCTGAACGAATATGTGGAAGATGTGGACCACGACACACTTTACATCACATATAGTTATGAAGTTATAGGGCCTGCGGGATTAATCGTCGATTACATTAGTAATAGCACCTTTTATTTCAGGGCGGAATCCAATGTTAGCGGTGACTTCAAGGTAGTGTTTACGGCCACCGATCCCAACGGCGCTACGGATACCGATACCATTGAGGTAACTGTAATCCCGGTGAACGATCCTCCGGGGCCATTTACGCTCCTGGCACCTGTAAGCGGGTTCCAAATCGAGTTTAACAGTGAAAACATGGAAGATTCGTTGCAATTCACCTGGGAGTCTGCCCCGGATATAGAGGGGGATAGCGTCCATTATTCACTATGGGTAACGCCCGCCCTGGCCGGGGTGCTGGCGGTGGAACCGGGCAGCGATACCAGTTTTATACGGCTTTACAGCGACCTGGCGGCGGCGGCCCTGGCAACGGCGGAACGGCGTCTAACGGGCAGCTGGACCATCCGGGCCTCGGATGGCAATTTGTACGTCGATGCCCTGGGGGGGCCGTTCGTCCTGATACTGGACGCCACCACCCTGGCATTACAACTGCCGGCCGCTCTCCCAAAAGAATTTGCCCTGGGACAGAACTACCCCAATCCCTTCAATCCGGCCACTACCATTCCATTTGCCCTGCCGGAAGCAGCTGCTGTGAATCTGTCAGTATACGACCTGCGGGGACGGGAAATCCGGCGGTTGGTCCACGATCGGTTGCCGGCCGGATATCACCGGATCATCTGGGACGGTAGTGACGCCACGGGACGGGCACTCCCCAGCGGTATTTATCTGGTGACTATGCAGGCCCCCGGCATCATCCGCCAAATCAAGGCGTTGCTGCTGCGGTAAGGCCCCCGTCCGGTTTGGCGTCACCAGCTGGGCAGCTGCTGGCGCCGAGCCAGCTAGCAATAGCAGGCTGCTCATCATAGCCCCAATCGAGCGTTTCATGCCATAACACAGTTCCGGAAGGCGCATCTGCGAAAAAATCGGCATAGGCGGCAATTTTGTACTAAGTTCCCCGCTAAATGCAAGTGGGCTGTGCCATTTACCGGAAGGTCCCCCTGTTCTCGACTATAAAATTACCTGTCGGAATGTTGTTTTTGCGGTATTGGCACAGTAATTGCCATTGATAATGCGACGGCCCACAGGCTGTATATGTAATGTTAAGTAGAACTGAAATATCATACCATCGCCCCTTGCCTGAGGCCAGTTTTGTCCTCGGAGCGGGGGGCGCCAATGCACTGACCTGGGCCGCGCTTAGCGTGGCCATGACACCGGGACCGGCCGGCCACACAATGTTGGCCAGCACCTCACCGGCGCCCACCGTTTCTCTCACCTAAAAAAATTCTACAAGGTAAAATGAAGTACTTACACGCTTTTCTTATATTGATCTGTATACCTGTACTGGTAGGCAGTAACACGCAAATAAATACATCTGCCAGTATCCATTATCCGGACAATCGCCAGCTGATCCGGTTGGTGTTGGAAGGGATGGATATCTGGACAGCCGGCTCGGAGGAGCTGGTCTTCCGCACCGGGGCGGTGGAAAGCATGTACCGTTTCCGCCTCTCCCTGCACAACGGGCCGGAGCTGGGCTACTGGCAGATCCACCCGAAAACCGCCAAGGATATCCTGTTCCGCTACCTCCAACGCCCCAGCAAGGCCGATTTGAAACAGGGCTTGGAATCAGTACTGGGATATAAGATCGAAACGCTGCTGGAAAAGCCGGAACGCCTGGAATCGCAGCTGCGCGATAACGATATTTTGGGCATCGCCCTGTGCCGTATCTGGTACGGTATGGCCCCCTACCACATTCCCCGGGCCGGCAATCTATGGGCCCAGGCGCTGATCTGGAAGCGCTGGTTCAATACCCATAAAGGCAACGGCTCCACCCGCATGTTCGTCCGCAAAGTGCACCGTTTTCAGGCCTGATACCCTTTTTCTTTAGACGCAAAATCTGATAACCTTCCTCGGTTGATCGGGGCCGGGGGTGCTACGTCCGGCCCGGCAATTGAGACCCGCGGCCGACATCGCCATTGCGGTGCGGTTTACCCTTGTCCTGCCTCGCCGGCGGTCCTAGTTTAAATCATGCCCAATAACGCGTTGAATCAAAATGGCACCCGGGTTTCCCTGGTCAACTACAAACTGATGAATGTTCGCCCGGCCGGCCGGATAATGTTATCCGGACTAGGCCTGCTAATCATCTTATGGCCCCGGTTGTCCACCGGCCAAACCATCGATGGCGAGCCGATTTACCATGTCCTCCCAAAAGACGCCATTCCGGCCATCTACCATCCCGAGTTTGTCCCCGCTGAGCAGGCTGCAAAGTTTATGGCTCCGGCTGAGCAGGTCATCGGGGTGATAGGTCCCGCCGGGACAGCGGTAGCCTATTCGACCTGGTACTTGGATAAGCATGAAATCGTCAATGACCTGCTGGATGGAGTGCCCCTGGCCGTCACCTGGTGACCCCTATGTTTCACGGGCATCGTGTATGTCCGCACGGTAGGGGCCGATACACTCACCTTCGGCGTTTCCGGGGACCTGTGGAATGACGCCCTGGTTATGTACGACCGCGAAACTGATTCCCGCTGGGCCAGTGTTATCGGAAAGGCCATCGTCGGCCCATTAAAGGGGCAGGTACTAACAGTATATCCGGCCACCCAGACCACCTGGAGGGCTTGGCAGGCAGCCTATCCCCATACCCGCGTCCTGAAAAAGCCGCTGTTGTCCGCGAGCGTATATGCCGCCTACAACGCCGATTCCACCCGGCTGGGCATTCACGGGCGGCAGGAGGTAAAGTCGGCCTTGCCGGCTAAATCGAAGGTGATCGGCTTCAGTCTGGCGGGACAGGCCTACGCTCTCCCACTACCTGCCCTGACAGCTGGTAGCCTATATCATCTCCAGGTAGCAGGCCGGCAGCTGATAGTGACTGTGGATCTGGCGGGTGAGGGGGTAGCTATCTGGCGCCTGCTGGGCGCCGCCGACTCGCCGCTGGAACTGCTGCCCGATGATATCCATTTGGCCCGCACCGCCGCCGGCGCCGTCGTCAGTCTCACGTCTGGGATGACCACGGACGGCCGCCCCGTCCTGGAGCGGATTATCTCCATCAAGGCCTATTGGTTCGGCTGGCATAATTTCTACCCGGAAACAGAAATTATCCGGCCCTGAACCGCCGGTTGTCACCCTTATCATCCGCCAGCTTAAATTTGCGGCTAGCATGGCGGTTTATAAGTTGAGGGAGACACACCATGAAATTTGCCCGTTCCATTTATAGTATCCTGGGTCTGTTGTCGGCCATGGCGGTAATTCCAGCGCGAGCCGCCGCCCAGGATTTTTTCCCCTACCAGGTGAAGAAAACCACCCTGGATAATGGCTTGGATATTCTGATTGTGGAGATGCCTGAATTTAAGGATGTGCTCAGTTTCAATATGCTGGTCCTGGTGGGGGCCCGCAATGAGCCGGAGGCGGGGAAGACCGGTTTCGCCCACCTGTTCGAGCACATCATGTTCCGCCATAAGTTCAACGGTGAGCCGAACGGTTACGCCGATGCCATCGACCGGCTGGGCGCTCACAACAACGCCTGGACCTGGTTCGATGTTACTTTTTACCACCCCTTGACGTTCACTGCCAACCTAGAAGCCGTCACCCGCCCTTCCGGAGAGGTGATTCCCGGCCTGTTGGAGCTGGAGGCCGCCCGCTTCACGGCCCTTAACTTCGACGAAGAAATTTTTAAAACTGAGACCGGCGCCGTAATGGGGGAGTATCGCAAGAGCGCCGCCAGTCCCCGCCTGGCCATGAGCGAAAAGCAGCTGGCGCTGGCCTATCCTGATCACCCTTACGGGCACACTACGATGGGGTTCTATGATGATGTAATCGATATGGCCAACCATTATGAGCACGCCCGTTGGTTCCATAGCACCTATTATCGGCCTAATAACTGCGTGTTGGTAGTTGCAGGGGATATTACCCAGGAGGATTTACTGCCCGATTTGGAGGCCGCCTTCGGTGGCTGGGAGCCGGGAGATATCCCCGCAGTGCCGGGCCTCGATCCTACCCTCAATGGTGAGAAACGCGGCGAAGTGCCCTGGGAGGCCCCGGTGCCGCCCCGGGTCAGCGTATCCTACCTGTCGCCCCGATTTGTGGCGGGCAGTAAGGCCACGGCTGTGGGGCAGGTGCTGGGGGAACTGCTCACTTCCGAATCAGCGCCTCTGTATCGGTTGCTGCGGTCTGAGAAAAAAACGGCCAGTTCACTACACCTGAGCGCTACCGAGGGCTTTGGGCCCCGGCTGGTGGAGATCGATGCCCAACTGTTCAACGATCAGTATGCTGATCGGGGGACTCTGCTCGTCGAGGAGGTGATCGATGATGTTATCGCGGGGTGCGAAGACTTGAAGCACTTCTCGGAGCTGCAGGGCGCCGGGCAGCTGCTGGAGATGGTCAAGAGTAAATACAAGTATGACCTGCTGGCCCAGTTGAACAGTCCCGCCAATGTGGCCGTCAATCTGGCGTACTATTATCGTTTCGAACGTGATCCCCAGGTGCTGGACCGGTTGGTCCGCTCGGTCCAGGAACTCACCCCCGGCGATATCGATGCCTTCGCCCGGGACTATTTCGTGGCGGACAATCGAGTGGTGGTCACCCTGGCCCCGGGTCAGCAGTAATCAGGTGTCGGTTAAACCTGGGCATAAGATGAATTGCCGCCACTGGCAAAGACAAGGAATCAGTTCCATGAGAACCTATTTGCTGCTGCTGCTAATGGCTGGTAGCACCTCGCTTGGCGCGAAGAAGATCAAATTATTGGTGCTGGATTCCCCCTCGGGAATGGTACAGGTGCGAGTGATGGTACAGGCTGGTTCGGCCTACGATCCTCCTGGCCTTGAGGGGCTGGCGGCCCTCACCGCGGAGATGTTGATCGAGGGTGGATTCGGGCCACCTGGCGATCCGGTTACTAAGGAAAAGCTGGCGGAGATTACCCGCCCCTGGGGTAGCGCCGCCCGGCCGAATGTCAGGGTGGAGAAGGAGACCTCCACCTTCAGGTTTACGGTCCCGCTGGAGGCGTTCGAAGAATATGCCGCCCGGATAATGAAACCGATGTTTACCCAGCCGTTGTTTGCCACTGAGGAGCTTGATCGCCTGCGCAAAGAGACCCACGTATATATCGAATCGACCCTGCGGCTGGAGAACACCGAGCTGCTGGGGCTGTATGCCCTGGACAACTACATTCATGAAGGCACGCCCTATGGCCATTTGCCCGAAGGGACTGTCCAGGGGGTAGGCGCGGTGGCGGTGGGCGATCTGCAGCGCTTCTACCGATCATACTATACAGCAAAAAACATCACGGTGGGTGTTTCCACCAGCGACCAACAGGTTCACGCGCTGATCCAGGATGCCCTCAGTAGGGTGGGCCGGGGGATCAAGGCTAAAAAGCTGCGGCCACCGAAAGCCGCCGCCGCCCCGGCTATAACCGGCCGCCAGCTGCTGATAGTCAGCCAGCCCACCACCATCGCCACCGGAATCCACCTGGGCTTCCCCATCCAATTGGGCCGCCAGGACCCGGATTACTGGCCCTTGTACGTGGCCAATGTGGCGTTCGGTACGCACCGGGACAGCTTCGGCCGCCTCTATTCCGACATCCGCAATGCCCGGGGGTACAACTACGGCGACTACTCCTATATCGAGTGGTTCCAGAGCCGGCCCTTCGTCCTCTTTCCGCCGCCCAATGTGCCCCGGCGGGAACAATACTTCAGCATCTGGATCCGGCCGGTGGCCCACGAATATGCCCACCATATCACCAAAGCCGCCACCTGGGAACTGGAGCACCTGATTGCCGACGGACTCACTGCCGCCCAGGTCGAGCAGGCCAAGAACAAGGCCAAGGTGCTCTATCTGAACCTGGCTGAAACCGCCGGGCGCCTGCTGAGCTATCGGATGGACGATGACTTTTACCGGCTCGACCAGGGCTATCTGGATAGTTACCTGGAGGCAATCGACCGGGTGACTGTGGAGCAGGCCAACAGTGCCATCAGGCGTCATTTGCAATCGGCACACCTTAAATATGTGATTGTCACCGATGAAGAGTGGGCGTCGCGCCTGGCCGAGGACATTGCGGCCGGCAGCAACGCCAAAGGTAAAGGCCCCGCCGAGTATAATCTAGAGGGTCATGAAGAGAACGGAGAGCTGGTATATGACATCCCGCCGGAAATGGAGGAGATTATTAGCCAGGACCAGGAGTGGGAAAATCATCCCCTGAACATTCCCGCCGGCAATATCCGGGTGGTCAGCTCGGAGCAGCTATTCGAAAATGCCCGGCTCATCGAACCCTAGAATAGGGGCTTGCCTTTAAAATCACTGGTTAATAACCGGACTGGAGCGGATTTAGCTCAGCATTTGATAATCGGCTTCACACGGTTGCCGACGGACTATTCGGGATTACCCACGTAGTGAAAATAATGTGTTACCCATGTCCTGGATCGTTCACCGCGCTGCCACCTAATCTTTCAATAGAGGGGAGACATGCCTGTCCCGCCAAAGGCGGGGAAGTGTCCGGTGTGAGTTCCGCGGACAACAACTATCTGATCATTTGAACATACACCTGATTCCAGGCCTCAAATCGCCACTCCCACCGATCTGATCCAGCAAGCCAGTAAAATGGCGTGATAGGCTTCAGATCTGAGTCTGTCAGGGGAGGAACGGTCTCCTGACTTACGGAAAATAATGCTTGCTTCGGGTATGATAAAGTTGGAATTTCGCGCTGGCTCATGTTTGTTGTCTTGCTTTGTTCGAATCAGGTTGCAGGTAGTTTTAATCTCACCGCTCTATTCCCGTTAACAAAGAAATTCACGTCGCAGTGAGCTCCGGGTGCGCCCACGATTCGCGTTGGCATGTCGATCAGTGCGAGTCTGGAATAAATTCAATTCGCAGGTCCTATAATCAGCCCGGTGAGGTCAATCGCCTCTGGGACCGGCAGTAGCATAGAGGAATCAAAATCGTGAAGAAATTATACGTTGGCAATATACCTTTCACCACCAGCGAGGAGGAGATCAAAGCCCTGTTCGAGCCTTTTGGCCCCATAGAATCGTTGAACCTGATCCATGACCGAGACACCGGTCGTTTCCGGGGCTTCGGGTTCGTGGAGTTGGAAGATGATAAGGCCGAGAAGGCCCGGGCCGAGCTCGATGGCAAGGATATTGATGGCCGCATGTTGCGGGTTAATGAAGCCGACGACCGGCCTCGGAAACGGGATTATCGCTGGTAAGGTAGCTCTACCCGACTGAACGCAATAGCCATTCTAAGAATAAGGACGCGTCTGCAGGCGCGTCCTTTTCATATCCCCGACGGGTTAACCTGATAAAATCGCCTTAGCGCTGGCAGGGCCGATTACTCCGCCAGCGTCTCGCCCAACTCCAGCAATTTGGCGTGGGCCTGGGCGAATTGGGTTGCCGCCCGCTCCACGTAGGTGGTGACCTCGTCGATGTAGCCATCGGCGGAAGCCGACCAGACCCGGTTCAAATAGCGCTCCCCAGCAGCGAAGATGCTCATAACATCCGCATAAGCCTGTAGCCCATGGACCTGGACGATCACCTCCCGGGATTCTACGAAAGTGTTCAAATCGGCTGGGAATAGCGCGTCGATCCGGTGGCGAAACTCGTAGACGTTCAGCCCTTCCTTCTCCTGGTTTAGGGCGTCGATATTGCGGGCCACATTTGCCAGGCTTGACACCA